>JBBTCR010000151.1:0-6234 GCA_038043105.1 Bacteroidota bacterium | reverse complement strand
TCTCCTATATTTAATCGATGAATTTCCGCGGACATGCAGAGCTGAACAGCGCACGAGGGCATGCGTGATGAATAGTTCCTCTGAGCAAACGCAAGTCATTGGCTTCGACACGGCTCTGGCACGTATGATTGACCACACGCTCCTCAAGCCCGATGCGACGAAAGCCCAAATTGAGCAGTTGTGCAGCGAAGCCAGGCAATTTGGTTTTGCAGCCGTCTGCGTCAATCCCTGCTACGTCGACCTGTGCGCCGAGCTTCTGCGGGGGTCGAGCGTAAAGGTCTGCACGGTTATCGGGCTCCCCTTGGGGGCTGCGTCGTCTGAGACGAAGGCCTTTGAAGCTGAACGAGCGATTCAAGACGGTGCGCAAGAAGTTGACATGGTGATCAATGTCGGGATGCTGAAGTCTGGCAACGATGCGTATGTTGAACGGGATATCCGCGCGGTAGTCACAGTTGCCAAACGATTTGGCGTCACCACAAAGGTGATCATCGAGACATCGCTCTTGGCGGAGGATGAGAAAATAAGGGCTTGTCTTCTGGCCAAGAACGCTGGAGCGGACTTCGTCAAGACATCCACAGGGCTTGGCAAGGGGGGAGCAACCGTCGAGGATGTCGCGCTGATGCGCAAGGTCGTCGGACCGTCGATGGGAGTAAAAGCCTCCGGAGGAATACGAACTTATGATGACGCGCTGACGCTTGTCGCGAGCGGAGCCAATCGCCTCGGCACGAGCGCAAGCGTGCAGATCGTTGCGGGGTGGAAGGGTCCCACGAGCTCAACCATCTAACGGAACCAATTTCCATGAACAAGCTGGTTGTGACCACGGCAGCATTTACTTTCTTCCTGAGTTTCGCGCTCGATGCCTGCGTATCGTCGGAGGAAGCCGGATCTGGAAAACGCGCGGGAGCCCCCATTACCACTCAAGCGTCAGCTGACTCGATGCGGCTGCTCGCCAGGGCTGACTCCCTGGCGCGCGCGGACTCGCTCCGGGCCAAGCGAGGCGGATTTACTTCGAAACAGGACACAGTCGTTGCATCGCTCGTTCGTAAACGGAAAACACCGGCACGACCCATCAAACCGATCGAGCGTCCTGCCAATCCCGCCTATACGGTTCAGATCGGCGCGTTTGCACGAACGAAATATGCGTTACAGTCACAGAAGCTTGCCAAAGAGCGATTTCCCGACCTATCGATCTTCAACTACTACGAACCCTTCGACAAGCTCTATCGCGTTCGCGTGGGAAAATATGATACGCGGACCGAGGCTGATTCCCTGAAGAAGGCTATGGTTGCGCAGTTTCCTCAGGACTACTCGGACTGCTGGATCAACTACATGGCAAAATGAGCAGACGAACTCTTGCCTTGGCCCCATGGGTTGGACTCATTCTTCTCTCTGCCTGCACGACCCGGGAACAAACTCGCGAAGAGATGCAGATCGAGGAGCCATCCGCCCGTGCGCAGAGTGCTCCCCTCCCGCGCTACGAAGCAACATTTAATCCATCCGACTACGACGAAGAAATCGAGGAAGCTCAGAAATCCCGCGACCAGGAAGGTCGACAGAAGAGAATTGAAGCGGAACAGGACAGTGTGATCGTGGAATCAGAATCTGCGCAGGGATTCCGAATTCAGATCTTTGCCACACCGAGTATTGACGAAGCCAACGCAATGAAGATGACCGCCGCGCAAAAAGTCATCGAGGATTCCGTCTACGTCGTATTCGATCCCCCTGTCTACAAAGTCCGCCTCGGTGATTTCAAAACGCGAATCGAGGCCGGCCGAAGACTGAGCTCGCTCGTCGAGACAGGTTTTCCGGATGCGTGGGTCGTTAGCGACCGGATCGTCCACCGAAAATTCATCCGCGTGCGCCCATCCGAGAACCCGCTTCGCGAAAACTAGAATGTACAGAGAAAAGGGCAAGCAGTCCGCTTGCCCTTCGAATGCCCCAACGCTTCCACCCCAAGTATGAATAGCGTGGAAGCACCCTCCCGCTGTCGTTACGAAATGTCCTGATACATCTTCTCGATCAACGTAGCGTATTTCTGTTCCACAACCTTCCGCTTGACCTTCATCGTTGGTGTGATTTCTCCGCTCTCTACCGTCAACTGTTCAGGAAGAAGCTCAAATCGCCGGACTCGCTCGTACGTCGGAAGATCTTTCTGCAATCCCTGGATTTCCTTTTCGTAGAGTTTCCTGATCTCGTCGAGCTGGGTGAGATCTGAATCTTGCGAGAAGGAGATGCCGACACTCTGGGCATAGTCCTTCAGGTTCTCGAACTCGGGAACGATCAACGCCGAGAGAAACATGCGGCCATCACCGATGAGCACAAACTGGTCAATGTACTTGCTCTGAAGGAAAAGGCTTTCGATTGGCTGCGGAGCGATGTTTTTTCCGCCCGAGCTGACGAACAGATGCTTTTTCCGGTCCGTAATCATCAAGTGACCCTGATGATCAAACATACCAACGTCGCCCGTGTGGAACCATCCGTCCTCGTCAATCACTTCTGCTGTAGCCTGCGGGTTATTGTAGTATCCGATCATGATGTTGGGCCCTTTGGCCAGAATCTCACCATCCTCCGCGATTTTGATCTCAATTCCCGGAATCGGCTTGCCGACAGTTCCGAACTTATAATCATCCACCCGGTTGGCGGTCAACACCGGCGACGTTTCCGTTAGACCATATCCCTCGATGATGTTGATCCCAACCGCTTCGAAGAACTCGCCAAGTTCCTTCGACAGTGCGGCACCACCCGACACAAAGAACCGAATTCGCCCTCCCGTTCGCTGTTTCAACTTTGAGAACACGAGCTTGTCCGCCAGCGTGTGCTGCATTTTGAGGAACGGAGAAACCAGGCCGGCTTTTCTAGCTCGTGCATATTGCCTGCCGACGTTGACAGCCCAGTGAAAGAAGCGCTGCCGCGCAGGCGGGCTACTGTCCACCTGCTTCATCATCCTGGTGTAGATTCGTTCGAAGAGCCTGGGTACGGTTGTAACGACCGTCGGGTGCACTTCAAGCAGATTATCACGAACGGTCTCAACGCTCTCCGCGTACGCTACTGTGGCACCGCAGGCGATGGCTGTATAGTAGCCAGCCATGCGCTCAAAGGAGTGACACAACGGGAGGAAGGAGAGCAATGTGTCCGCGTCCGTAAACGGAATCACACTTGCAGAGGCCTTGATGTTTGAAACGAGATTGTAATGCGTGAGCATGACCCCCTTCGGATTGCCGGTGGTGCCAGAAGTGTAGATGATGGTGAGGAGGTCATCGGGTTTCGCTTTGGCCAGGTGCTCGCGGAAGTACGTCGGATGCGTCTTCTCATATTCCTCTCCGAGCGAGTAGACTTCGGGATAACCTAGTACTTTTCCGTCCTCCTGTTCACTTTTCTCATTCATGAGAATGATACGCTGGAGCGTCTTTACTTCGGATAGTATTTTCAGCACCTTGTTCAGTTGAAGCGAGTTCGAGACAATTGCGATCTTGATGCCGGCGTCATTGAAGATATACTCTATCTGCTTCGGCGTGAGGGTGGGATAAATGGGGACGTCCACGGCGCCAAGCGTGACGATAGCCATGTCGGCCACAATCCACTCGGGCCTGTTCTCTGAGATGATTGCAACCTTGTCATCCTCAATGACACCAAGCGAAGCGAGGCCGAGAGCGAAGAGTTCCACTTTTCGTCGGTACTCGGTGAAGGAGATGCCCCGGTAACGCTTGTCCACCTTGTGCATCAGCATCGGTCGCTGCTCGTTCGCGTACTTCGTTGTGATCCTGTCGAGCATTTCCGAGATCGTGGAGAAGTCAACGGCGACTGACATACTTGAGTTCCTTCGAAAATGAATTTTTGTTAATGGAAAGCTGGACGAATTAAGTGAACGCTTCCACGAGATGCAAGAGGAAAGAGGGTGGCTCAAACGAGTCCGGCGCGCGTGCGATGACTTTTTCATCACTGAACCGTTTGCGCCGACGTCTGTCGAATGCGTCAATTGTCTGCGCGGCATGCAAATTGGATCAGCTGCACAAAACGCGACATCTCGATGCGACAAAAAAGTCGCTCTGCGTTTTTCTTAGACTTTTCTGAGGTGGGACCGCTTTTCGAAAAGTTATGTCAAGTTAAATTATGTCTAAAAATCCTCTCCTCTAAATTTTAACTTGACAAAGCTACCGCAACCGCTTATATTGACACCCAGTTGCGCCGATACAAGACGAGTCACTCTGTTCTTTACCCCCAAGACGCCTGACTGAAGAGTAGGGGTTTTGAAACATCAAGAGGGCGTTCACACCAGCAAGAGGGGATTACCCACTAAATACGATGATGACCTGTCCCCTAACAGGCGACGGCCTGTTACCGGATAGTATTTTCTCTAGAGTTTACTTTCATTCATGTTGAACCGTTACTGCAAGCAAGGAGAGCGCTATGCTTGAGAAGGCACCTGTCTCGACTCCCGTAGAAGGAGAGCGAGCTGAACGATCCATCGAAGCGAGAGGATTGAAATTCGAACGATATTTCACGAAGCCGGGAGTCCACCCTTTTGATGAGATCGAGTGGGAACTACGCACTGCAATCATCACGAACGAAAAGGGTGAGAAGATTTTTGAGCAGAAGGACGTGGAGATTCCGAAGTCGTGGTCGATGACAGCGACGAATGTCGTCGTCTCCAAGTATTTCCACGGAACTCTCGGGACACCTGGGCGCGAGCGTAGTGTGAAGCAACTCATCGAGCGCGTCGCGCGAACGATGCACCAATGGGGACTTGATGGCGGCTACTTTGCGACTCAAGAGGACGCTGACACCTTCTATCACGAGCTCGTCTATCTATTGGTCAATCAGTTCATGTCTTTCAACAGCCCCGTCTGGTTCAATGTGGGCAACGAAGAGCATCCGCAGTGCTCTGCCTGCTTCATCAATTCCGTTCACGACTCGATGGACTCGATCCTCAACCTCGCGAAGACCGAGGGCATGCTGTTCAAATGGGGATCAGGCACAGGCTCCAATCTCTCATCGCTTCGCTCCTCCAAAGAGCAGCTCGCAGGCGGCGGCACGGCGTCCGGTCCGGTCTCTTTCATGAGAGGCTACGATGCCTTTGCCGGCGTCATCAAGTCCGGCGGAAAGACGCGCCGAGCAGCCAAGATGGTCATCCTGAATTCGGATCATCCGGACATCGTGGATTTCATCAACTGCAAAGCGGAGGAAGAAAAGAAAGCGTGGGCTCTCATCGAGGCCGGATACGATGGCGGCTTTAACGTCCACGGCGGTGCGTACGATTCTGTGGCTTATCAGAATGCCAACCACTCCGTTCGCGTGACAGATGAGTTCATGAAGGCGGTCCTCGAAGATAAAGAATGGATCACAAAGGCGGTTACCACAGGCAAACCGGTCGAAAAATACCGGGCTCGGGACATGATGCGTCAGATTGCAGAGGCGGCGTGGGTTTGCGGCGATCCGGGGATGCAATACCACACCACAATCAATGGCTGGCACACGTGCCCCAACACAGCTCCAATCAATGCGTCCAACCCGTGCAGCGAATACATGTTCTTGGATGACACCGCGTGTAACTTGGCATCGCTCAACTTGATGAAATTCCGCAAACAGGATGGTGAGTTTGATGTCGAAGCGTTCCGCTGGGCTGTGGAGGTCACCATCACAGCGATGGAAATTGAAGTCGACAATGCTAGCTATCCAACGCGGCCGATTACCCAGAACAGCTTCGACTATCGGCCGCTGGGACTGGGTTACGCGAACCTCGGTGCGCTGCTGATGGCGCGCGGCCTTGCCTATGACAGCGAGGAAGGACGAGCCTTTGCAGCAGCCATCACCTCTCTCATGTGCGGCGAGGCGTACAGACAGTCTGCCCTGATCTCGATGGAGCTCGGCCCCTTCAAAGGGTTTGCGATTAACCGTGAGCCGACGCTCAACGTGATGCAGAAACACGGCATTCACGCCGAGCGAATCGAAAGTCAAATTGTGCCGACGGATCTGTGGCAAGCCTCGAACGATGTATGGAAAGACGTCGTCCGCCTCAGTAAGCAGCACGGCATCCGCAACTCTCAGACAACCGTTCTCGCGCCGACCGGGACCATTGGCTTCATGATGGATTGCGACACAACGGGCGTGGAGCCGGACATCGCATTGGTCAAATACAAGAAGCTGGTGGGGGGTGGATTATTGAAGATCGTGAACCAGACCGTTCCCGAAGCGTTGCGGAAGCTCGGCTACGACGAGGAGCAGATCGAGCACATC
>JBBTCR010000150.1:1707-4556 GCA_038043105.1 Bacteroidota bacterium | reverse complement strand
CTCAGAACTGATTCTTACGATAACGATTTTCTTCCCTCTGATTGGCGTGTTGGCCTTGTTCTTTGTCAACAAGGAGAACGGCCAAACCATAAAGCTCGTTGGCCTGGGGACAACGGTTCTAACCTTCGTTGTTTCCCTCTACCTCTTCTTCGAGTTCGACCCTTCGAATCCTGCTTTCCAGTTTCAGCAGCGCGCGATCTGGATTGAGGGATTGAACATCAGCTACTTCGTCGGGATCGACGGAATGGCGCTCTTGCTGATTCTCCTGACAACGTTCCTCACTTCACTGGCATTGCTCGGGACATGGAATTCCGTCGAGTACCGACTGAGGGAATACACGATGATGGTGCTGCTGCTCGAAGTAGGGATGGTGGGTGTGTTCGCTGCGTTGGATCTCTTCCTCTTCTACATATTCTGGGAGGCGATGCTCATCCCAATGTATTTCATCATCGGGATTTGGGGAGGACAGGACCGTGTCTATGCAGCGATCAAGTTTATCCTGTTCACATTGTTCGGCAGTCTCCTGATGCTGGTGGCAATTCTGGCGCTCGCCTACTATGCATCAATACTTCCGGGCGGATATTTCACGACCAACCTTCTTGAGCTCTACAGCCTTGCCCCGCGAATGGCGTTAACTCTGCAGACGTGGATGTTCCTTGCGTTTGCGCTCAGCTTCGCGATCAAGGTTCCCATATTCCCCTTACACACGTGGCTGCCCGATGCCCACGTACAGGCGCCGACGGCCGGGAGTGTAATACTTGCGGGCGTTCTGCTCAAGATGGGGACCTACGGTCTCTTGCGCTTCTGTTTGCCACTCTTCCCGAATGCGTCATTCAAGTTCATTCCACTGATGAGCATTCTCGCTGTCATCGGTATCATCTACGGCGCCCTGGTGGCGATGGTACAGACAGACATTAAGAAATTGGTGGCGTACTCGTCCGTCTCGCACCTTGGCTTTGTCGTGCTCGGCATCTTCGCGATGACTGAGGAAGGGATTCAGGGAGCGATCATTCAAATGGTCAATCACGGATTGTCA
This sequence comes from Bacteroidota bacterium, assembly GCA_038043105.1. Lineage (GTDB taxonomy): Bacteria > Bacteroidota > Ignavibacteria > UBA10030 > UBA10030 > VGWB01. The sequence goes on along the minus strand of JBBTCR010000150.1, from coordinate 3,520 downwards.
ACGGGCGCACTCTTTCTTATCGTCGGGATGATCTACGACCGGGCACACACGAGGATGATATCGGATTTCGGCGGCGTAGCGAAATTCATGCCAGTGTTCGCGGCGTTCTTTATGATTATCTCATTGTCATCCATTGGATTGCCCGGTCTAAATGGATTTGTCGGTGAGTTTCTCATATTGCTGGGAAGCTTCAAATCGACATTCCTTGGCAGCTACGCGTATGCGGCGTTCGCTGCGACTGGAGTGATTCTTGCGGCTGTGTATCTGCTGTGGGCCTACCAGCGAATGATGCTTGGTCATGCTCGCGAGGGAGGACTGTACGGCGGCCATAAGTTGGCTGACATCAACGCCCGAGAGATTGTGACTCTGGCCGCGATCGTTGTCTTTGTCGTTTGGATAGGAGTCTATCCGTCAACATTCCTAAGCAAGTCGGCGCCTGTTGCGAAGCAGCTCGTGCAGGGATTAGAATCAGTCAGGCAGGGAGGACAGATTCGAGCCGCAGACCTTCACGGACAACGTGAGCGGCCGGTACGCTGAGCACGTCATCGGTTCGATTACGAATAGTGCATGAGAAAAGCTCGCCGTAAGCAGATCGCAATCTTTGTCCTCATAGCTGCGGCTGCTTTTCTTTTTTTCAATTACCTCGAGCACACGTTTGAAAATGCTCTTATCGTTCCGGTTAGTGCCTGGCTCATAACGCCATTCGTTCTTTTACTTGCTGCTATTGCCGTTGTCCCGTTCATCAATCGCCATTGGTGGGAGCATAACTACCCTCTTGTGGCGTACGCGCTTGGGGCTTTCGTCGTTGCCTACTACACTTTCGTTCTCGACAACATTCCACGCCTGCTCCTGACGTTCTACGAATATGTGAGCTTCATCTCGTTGATTGGCTCGTTGTTTGTTGTGGCGGGCGGCATCCATCTTCGGATTCGGGGGAAAGCCGCACCGTGGGAAAACGTAGTGCTGTTGGGGACGGGCGCGGTGATCTCCAACCTCGTGGGAACGACGGGGGCTTCGATGTTGCTGATTCGACCGTACTTGAGAGTGAACAAGTACAGAATCAAGGGGTATCACATTGTGTTCTTCATTTTTCTCGTGAGCAACATCGGAGGGGCGCTGACGCCGATTGGTGATCCGCCGCTCTTCCTTGGATATCTGAAGGGCGTGCCATTCTTCTGGATTGCGACTCGAGCGTGGCCTGCGTGGTTGCTCGTGCTAGGCTTGGTTCTTCTGGTGTTCTTTCTCATAGACCTGTACAATTTTCGCAAGGCGTCAGAGAAAGTCCAGGAGCGCGCAGCTCAACCGGATGAGCCGGAAGTCTCGGGACTCCACAACGTCTGGTACCTCTTGATCATCCTGGGTGCGGTGTTCATCCAGAGGCCCGTGATGCTTCGAGAAATCATGATGTGGGGTGCGGCCATCGCTTCATACTACACCACGAAGCGGGAGATCCACGAAAAGAATGATTTCAACTTCATTCCGATCAAAGAAGTGGCAATCCTGTTTCTTGGGATCTTCGCAACGATGATTCCGGCGCTTGACTGGCTTGAATTGAATGCTTTCGTGCTGGGGATCGTTACTCCGGGCCAATATTTCTGGGGAACTGGAATACTGTCGAGCTTTCTTGACAATGCTCCGACATATCTGAATTTCCTCAGTGCGGCGTTCGGCCTGCATGGGGCGAACGTTGACAATATCGTGCATATGCAAGCAATGCTCGGGGCATCGACGACTGCAGCTCTGGGTCTGGCGAATCCGCTGCAGCCCGGTGCGCTGGCTATTACAGCGGAGACGTGGAAATACGTGCAGGCCA
>JBBTCR010000150.1:0-1697 GCA_038043105.1 Bacteroidota bacterium | reverse complement strand
GGGAGCTGTTTTCTTCGGGGCCAGCACCTACATCGGCAACGGACCGAACTTCATGGTGAAATCAATCTCCGAACAGGCCGGCGTAGAGTGCCCGAGCTTCTTCGGATACGTCACCAAGTACAGCTTACCGGTATTAATTCCAATTTTCTTCATCGTGTGGCTCATGTTTTTCTAGTTCAACTGTAGATTCGGATTATGAATATTACATCGACGGACCTTTGGTATAGCGCTCCGCTTCTTTCCCTGACAACCTTCGGACTTCTGACGCTCATTGTTGATGCGACGGGAAAAGACAAACCGGTGCTGTCGTACTGGATGAGCTTGATCGGCGTTGCCGTCTCCCTCGTGTTGTCATTCTTCAACCTGGGAAGTGAAACACCGGTGTTCAACAACATGATCCTCCAGGGAGGGTATGCGGGTTACTGTAACCTGATTTTTCTGAGCTCAGCCTTTCTCTCGATCGTTTTGTCAAAGAGTTACCTCGAGCGCATGCAGTATCATCGTGGAGAGTTCTATATCCTCATCGTTTTTGCCACGTCAGGCATGATGCTGATGGCAGGAGCGCTGGACCTCATAATCGTGTTCCTCGGCATCGAATTGATGTCGGTTTGTTTGTACGTTCTCGCCGGGTTCATGCGTAAGAAGGAGCGTGCGAATGAGTCGGCGCTGAAGTATTTTCTCCTAGGTGCATTTGCCACAGGGTTCCTGCTCTATGGTATCGCTCTCATCTACGGTACATCCGGCACGACCAACCTGATCGCAATCAGCAAATTCTTCCCACAACTCGTGCAGAACTCGCTCTTTCTGATCGGCTGCGGAATGTTGATCGTTGCGTTTTCATTCAAAGTCGCGGCGGTTCCATTCCATATGTGGGCGCCGGACGTGTACGAAGGCGCGCCGACGACTATTACCGCATTCATGTCCACTGGCGCCAAAGCGGCGGCCTTTGCGACATTTGTTGCCGTCTTCATCCGAGTTTTCGACATACCGGGAACGGCGCTGAGCAGCGTACTGGCTCTGATTGCGGCGGCCTCAATGATCGTCGGAAACGTCACGGCCATTGCCCAGAACAACCTCAAACGAATGCTCGCTTATTCCAGCATCGCTCACGCGGGGTATATGTTGAGCGGCGTCGCGGCCGGAACTGCCGATGGGGAGAAGGGGGTCCTCTTCTATCTCATCGCCTATACGTTTATGAACATCGGAGCATTTGGCATTGTCTCGTGGGTGGAGCAACAGGAGGACAAGGGACTGACATTTGACGACTACGCGGGGCTGAGTGCTCGCCAGCCTGCACTCGCCGCACTGATGTCGATCTTTATGTTTTCCCTCGCAGGCATTCCGCCGTTTGCAGGATTCTTCGGAAAATACTATGTTTTCCTTGCTGCGGTAAGGGCAGACATGACGTGGCTTGCCATCATCGGCGTGCTCACAAGCCTAATCTCCGTATACTACTACCTGCGATTAGTTGTGCTGATGTATTTCCGAGAGGGCGAAGCTGATGTTGACGGGAAAGTACCCGTTCCAGCCGTTCTTGCCGTCAGTTTGGCTGCAGTTCTGGTTATTGCGCTCGGGATTTATCCATCGCTTATTCTCGAGCTGACAAAGGGTTTCTTCAAGGTCTGAGAGGGTGCTGATGCAAACCGTTGCGACTGCAAGCGAAATGAGATGGTGCGATGAAACCACAATCCGCACCT
>JBBTCR010000149.1:0-6364 GCA_038043105.1 Bacteroidota bacterium | reverse complement strand
CGAATCGGGGTCCCGCAAAGGCCATCATCTCGATGGCGCAGCAGGAAATTCCCATTGGCATCGGCCAGAGGGAGTTCTTGCGGCACCAGTTGATTGCCGCGTCGAGTTTGGTCGTCAAGAAGCTATCGCCAAGCGCATGCTCTAATCCCATTCCAGTGCTCCTTTCCTCCATACATAATAGTATCCGATCAACAGAATCACGATAAACACCACCATCGCGAAATAGCCGCCTACTCCGAGCTGCCTGAACGAAACCGCCCAGGGGTAAAGAAACACGACCTCGATATCGAACAGGATGAAGAGAACCGCCACCATATAGAACTTTACGGAGAAACGTTCTCGCGCGGTCCGAACCGGCTCCATCCCGCTTTCATATGTGCTCAGCTTTTCGTCTGTGGGTCGTCGAGGTCCGAACCACTCGTTGAGCTTCACCATGACGACACCAAAGACAACCCCTCCAGCAATCATCACGAAGATCGGAATGTAGGTTTCTAACATGTTAACAATTAGAGGGAGGAAAATGTTGCATCGGACAGCGAAAAACCTGACTGACGACGTTCAAAATTGCTTGAGATTTTAAACAAAAATGGGGTGAAAGTCAAACATCTGTCGCCAGGACGATTTCATCCTAACGAAGAATCAACTGCACTCCTTCAATTGGCCAGCGTGCACGAACCTTCAGTGTGTCCGGGTAATACACAAAACGCTCGGAGCGCGCGTAGGGAAACAGCGAGCCTGCATCGTATTTTTGATTTTGGTTGCGATCACGGAAGGCGTGGAGCACATACTGTCCTTCAACAATGTCCTTCACGGCAAACGCTCCCTCCTGTTGCAGGACAATCGCGTACGGCTTTGCGTTTTTTCGAGAAACATTCTCCGCGTAGAGAGTGATCGGGCCGATCCGATCTGAGCTGCTCTTGTCCGCCACAACTCCCATAATACTGCTGAACAACTCTTGGTCAACAGTCTGAAATCGGACCACCTGAGTCGTGTCACGAGCTCGTTTACCTGTGAGATCTCTCATCCTTCCAAGGCTTACCGTCACTCTATACCACATCTTGCTCAGGAGCGTCGTCTGAGGTTCGATTCTCACCGAGACATCCGTAAGCCAGCGCAAATCAATTAGGATATCCCTCCGAGCACTATCCAGCAGCGCGATTGCCCCGTCAGCAGATTCCCGCTTCACCGCGTCCGAGAAATGAATGAACAGTTCCGGCTGCAGTTCAACGCCGGTCGTGCTGTCGGCAATCGATGTGGAAACGATCGCCGGTCCGAGTGTGTCTTCCGCTGCTGAGCCAGAGAATGTCAGCGAGTTGGCCAGAGGGCTGAGTGGAACGCCTTGCGGATCCTTGATTGTCTCGACCATCAAGCGATACCGCATGTCAGGCGTTTGACGATCCGTCACGAGCAAGAGTGTCGTGAACTTCGGAAATAGGGCCGAGGCTGATTGGACATTCAGGATATGCTGGCCGACGGTATCGGTGATCTGAAAATTACTGAGCATCAAGCCCGTTGTGTCGATGGGCTCGGAGAATTCTGCCAAAACATGCCTCTGATCTGGAGCTGTGACTTTTATGAGCCTCGGGGCGGTCGTATCGGCTTTGGCGAGCTGAATCAAGACGATCGATTGGATTGTGTCGCGGTCGGTGAGGTTGATCCCAATCGACGACACTCCATACTCATCCGTTTCTGGATCATACAAGAGGTTCTTGTATTCATCACGAACGGCGATGAGCCTATACTCACCGAAAGACAAATGACGCAACGAGAACTCTCCACCTTTCCCAGTTTGCGTCACATAATCCGGCCGAGTGACGTGCGGGTTGAGCGTATCCGGATTGAGACCAGTGAGATTGTAGGCAAAGATCATAACACCGGAGGGTGAATCAGCCGGCTTGATGGGGTAGACATTTCCTTCAATGACGCCACGATCGATCGCCTCACCTGTGGAAAACGCCAGGACGAACGCCTGCGCCATTTTGTTGCGATTGCGCAAATCCGTCACATCGGTCCCCACATTGACGACATACGTCGCGTTCCGCCGGAGGATTTCTGAGAAACGAATCTCAACCTCTCTACCGCTCCAGTCAAATTCTAGCGCGCCGACAGAAGGAGATATGAAGATCGATTCCTCAACGCTGCGATGATCCACATACTCGTCAAACTCCAGGGCAATTCTCTGATCGTGGAAATGCGTCGTGTAGTTTTGTGGATAGGTTGAGACAATAACGGGAGGGTCTGTGTCAACAGGGCCGCCTTCCGGCGCTCTCTGACCCGCGCAAGAAAGGGCAAGAACGGAAAACAGGATTGCTGCGACAGAATTCTGCAGCGCTCGGCAGCGCCTCATATTACGGTGACAAGTAAGAGAATGATTGCGTGAGCAATATAAAAAAAGGTGTGGAAAGAACAAAAATCGCGAGAGGTGAAAGCCGAACGAAATGAATGGAGAGATCAGCCTGAGGTGCCTGAATTCTGCTGCGCCGCCCTCCTTATGCGTCGATAGGTCTGAACGGCCTTACGGTGTTCTGAATAGTTGCGCGAGAATGTGTGTCCACCAGCCCCGTTGGCGACGAAATAGAGATAGGAGTGTTTCTCCGGATACAAAACAGCAAGAATCGACTTGCGGCCGGGGCTGTTGATTGGCCCGGGAGGTAGGCCATAGTTGCGATAGGTGTTGTAGGGTGAATCAAAGCGCAAGTCAGAATACGAGAGACGACGAGGGCCGTCGGGGAGAGCGTATTGTATCGTAGGATCAGCCTCGAGTCGCATGCGTTTCTTTAGTCGGTTGAAATAGACGCCAGCAATGATCGGGCGCTCATGCTCGAGCTGCGTTTCCGCTTCTACAATAGAAGCAAGTGTGATAACCTGATTGAGCGTCATCTTCAGCTCATCTTGTCTCTTGCGGAGACTATCCGCATAAAAGTTTATGAATTCCTCCACCATCCGCCGAACAACCTCTTCCTCTTCGATCTGCCAAAGAAATTTGTACGTATCCGGCATAAGGTAGCCTTCAAGGGAAGAGGCATCAACTCCCAGCTCTCGAGCGTAGCTGGCTTTGTCGCACAGACCAATGAATCGCTGTATATCAAGTCCAAGAACCTGCCCATATCGCACAGCAATGCGTTCCATTCGCCATCCTTCCGGGATCAGAACAGGAACGAGGATGCGCGATGTTCCCTCGGCAAGATCGTTCAAGATCTCCGCGTTCGAGAGTCCGCGAGGAAACAGGTACTTTCCCACCATCATCGTACGCGTCTTGCCGAGAATTCTACCGGCAAGTTCGAAGGTCCATCGGATGCGCAAGGCGCCGGCCGATTCCAACGAATCAACGACGGTTTTGAACGTTGCGCCGCGAGGAACGGTCACCGATTTCTCTGAGGCCAGTGAAGTGGTGTTCGGTGCCCAAAAAGTCAGGTACACAAGCAGCATGAATACGACTGGGATGGCGCCCAGAGCCGCCAGCCAGGGACGTTGTTTGAGGAATCGGAATAGATCGGATGCCTGCATCATTCCTTCGGCGCTCTGGTGGACTTTCGCTGCGCGTCCATAAACATCCGCTCTAAGGTTCGCGATTCATCAAGGATACGTTCGAACACTCGACGAACAGCCTCGGCGGACAGCGGTCCAGCGTTATGAGTTGTCACGTTCTGCATAATCTCTTCTTCCCTCTCCGGCGCATAAGCATCAAGCCCGCGCAAGAGTTTGAGCCTGCCGACCTCCTGTGCGCATTGCGCCCGATCATTCAATAACCTTACCAGTTGAAGATCGATCTCGTCGATCTTTTTTCGCCACTCGTCGAGTTCATTCATTGCGATGTTCTCCCTTAGGATGGCCGGAGAGAGAGGAGGAAATTCTTTGATTTTGTCAACGCGTCTTCGAGAGAAGTTGAAGACTCCTGAATTCTGATCAGAGCCGAGCCGACGACCGCCCCATCTGCGTACCTCCAGACGTAGCGGACGTGTTCCGGGCGCGAGATACCAAAACCGACCACAAAGGCCTTCCTTGTGTTTTTTCGGACTCGCTCAAGAAACTGATCGAGCGAACCATCGTTGCCAAGTTCGGTTCGAGCCCCCGTGACTCCGGTGACCGAGACGCAGTACGAAAAGTCCGTCGAGAGATCGTCAATCAGCCGAATGCGAACCTCAGGCGTCGTGGGAGCTATCAAGAACACATTGCTGATGCCGTGAGTTTCACTCGCGACTTTCAACTCCGTTGCTTCTTCGGGAGGCAGATCAGGTATGATCAATCCATCCACCCCCGCGTTCTCGCTGGCTGTCAGAAATCGCTTCGTGCCAAAGTGCAGAATAGGATTGATGTATCCCATGAGCAGAATCGGCAGATCGCTTGATTTTCTGAATTCCCGCACTGCGTCAAGAATGAGCGGAATGGATACGCCGTTCATGAGCGCGACCTCTGAAGAGTGTTGTATCGTTTCGCCATCAGCAAGCGGATCGGAAAACGGGATCCCAACCTCGATCATATCTGCACCGGAGCGTTCGAGCTCCCTGAGAAGCGGCAACGTCGTCCCTTTGAATGGGAATTCGGGGGTGATGTACGGGATGAGGGCCTTTTTCCCCTGCTCTTTCAGCTCACTGAGTTTCTTTCGTATTCTGTTCATTCGGTTCCCGGATGAGATTCCCGAAGTTACCCGCGAAGGGCGTTTTGAAACTTCGGGAATCTTCGCTAGCGCAGTTCAAGGCTGGGCTCAGCCGTCAACTCCAAACTCGACGTACGCCCCTCTTTCATTTTCACGTAACCGACCATCGCGACCATCGCTCCGTTGTCCGTGCAATACTCAAGTTTGGGGATAAACACCCGGTAGCCCAGGTTATCAGCGGCCTCTTTCAAGCGCCTCCTCAACTCTGAATTGGCTGCCACCCCACCTGCAAGGGCAATGTCTTTCACACCGTGCTTCTTTGCGGCGAGCAGGGACTTGTCCACTAAGACATCGACCACAGCCGCTTGAAAACTAGCGCAGATGTCAGATAAGAACTCGTCATATCCATCGCGATTGACAGGCTTCACCCTTGGGGCTGAAGTCTGATATCCTATTTTCCGCAGATAGTAGAGAACGGAGGTTTTCAATCCACTGAAACTAAACTCGAGGGACCCTTCTTCTAAGTACGGGCGCGGGAAACTGACAAACTTCGGATTCCCTTTTGAAGCGTACTTGTCAATGAGCGGTCCGCCCGGGTAGCCTATGCCCAGCATTTTCGCAACCTTATCAAAGGCTTCGCCTGCAGCGTCATCCTTGGTCTGGCCTAAGATCTGATAGTCGAACGCGTTCTTCACCAATACCAGCTGGGTATGTCCTCCAGACACCGTGAGATTGACGAACGGGAACTCAGGCTTCGGGTCTTCGATAAGGTTCGAAAAGATGTGCGCCTCCATATGATCAACCCCCACAAAGGGGATTCCTAGTCCGAGAGCCATCGCCTTGCCAAAGCTCAGCCCAACCAAAATTGCCCCAACCAATCCCGGTCCGTATACCGCTGCGATGGCATCCAGCTGATGCTTCGTAATCCCCGCTTGCCGCAGCGCCTCGTCAACGATCGGAACGATCCTGCGTTGGTGAGCCCGGGATGCAAGCTCGGGCACTACGCCTCCGTATTTCGAGTGAAAGAGCTGCGTGGCAGTCACGTTGGAGAGGAGTCTGCTATCTTTCACCACGGCTGCGGATGTCTCATCACACGATGTCTCAATGCCGAGGATAATCACGAAGTGAGTCCAAGCTGCTTTCTGATGAGTTCACAGAGGAGTTTTTCAATTCCACGTGCCGCGGGATGGGTGCTTTTTTCCCATTCTTGGGATTCAAGTAAATGTCGTGCTTTGCACCATGGCGGTGCAGATGGCAACCTTCGTCAACCAGTAACCGGATGAAGTTCTTTCGCTTCAAACATCTACTCCGATCTCTTCGGTTTGTACTCCTGCTGAAGGAAATTCCGACTGATCCTCCATCATCATTTTGTAGGCGTCTCGGATGTTGTCCTCCAGCTCCTTGAGGGACTCGCCCTGGCTAAACACACCCGGTACTTCCCTGATCCTTCCAACATACCACCCTTCATCAATCCAATACTCCAACGTGTATTGTGGTAGCATGCCTCTCACCCTCCTAGTTTTTCGTGACTTATGATAACCAAAAAAACAGGCTTGCGCAACCATCAGATTGACTAGGAGCGATCTCTCAGAGCCTCGAAATTCGTCTTGCCTCTCTCTTTTTTTGTGACTATATTTATGCACGATAAATCAAGAACGATTTCTTTTGGAGTTTGGAGATGGCAAGAATTTGTCATGTTTGTGGCAAGAAGCCAATGGCGGGAAACCACGTGAGTCACGCCCATAATCTCGTTCCGAGGCGTTTCAT
>JBBTCR010000148.1:0-1689 GCA_038043105.1 Bacteroidota bacterium | reverse complement strand
CAACGTCTGGAGTCGTTGATGTCCCTGTTTAGCTACCTGGTCATTCAAACGAGCGGTGACGTCGAGGAGGCGTTGGATTGGCTGAGGCAACTGGCGGATCAGTACGGCTTGTTAGACCCCTCCCTCACTCTGGAAGAGCTCATCGACAAGCTGAAGGAGCAGGGTATTGTTGAAGACGCAAAAGATGTCCTTGTCTTGACAACGAAAGGCATTCAGAGGATTCGCCAGGATGCACTCCGAGAGATCTTCACTTCGCTCAAGAAGGCGCCGGAAGGATCGCACGAGACGCCGTACACCGGCAAAGGGATCGACCGGCTGAGCGAAACGAAAAAGTGGTCCTTTGGCGACGAGCCGACGAATATCGACCTCACATCCACTCTGACAAATGCCTTCAAACGCGATGGGATTGACGATTTCAACCTCAAAGAAGAAGACCTCGAAGTGTACGAGACAGAGCACACGACGAACTGTGCTACTGTCCTTATGCTAGACATTAGCCACAGCATGATCCTCTATGGCGAGGATCGCATTACTCCTGCCAAGCAGGTCGCTCTCGCGCTGGCGGAACTCATTCAGACTCGATTTCCCAAGGACTACCTCGTGCTTGTTGTCTTTGGCGACGAAGCAAAGCTCGTGAGCCTCAATGAACTTCCCTTTTTGAACGTCGGCCCCTATCACACCAACACGCGGGCCGGTTTGCAACTTGCGCGGAGCCTCCTCCGGCGCTACGCGAGCGTCAATAAACAGATCTTCATGGTTACCGACGGTAAGCCTTCGGCGATCTTCGATAACGCAGGCCGGCTGTACAAGAATTCCTTTGGTCTGGACCCACGGATCGTCAACAAAACCCTCGACGAGGCTGTGCAGTGCCGTCGAGAAAAAATCGTCGTCAGCACGTTCATGGTTGCCCGTGACCCCTACCTGATCAATTTCGTCGAAGAGTTCACAAAGGCAAACCAGGGGCGGGCATACTATTCCTCCCTCAATAACCTCGGCCAGTACATCTTCGTTGACTATCTGCGCAACCGTCGGAAGCGCTTCAACGCTCAGCCGTAGTCCTTTCCGCGGCACGTGACGTATTCAAAAATCACCTGCATTTCCATCCAATTCCTCCTGCTTCTCCGCCCACGCAACAGCTCCCGATTTGTCCTGCGAACGAAGCCCCGCGGAGCGGGGCAAGTGAGCAGATGACAAATCGAGGATCCCGCAAAGCGGGACTTTTCCCCGCCAGACCGCGTGGCGGGCTGGCAAAATCACCCACGAACGTATTGTGTGAGTGGCTGTGATTTTGAGAATCTCCCGCTTCCTGGATTCCGCTGACGTAGCGGGATTCTGGAAAGCGGAACCGTCGCTGTCTGGCGGGACTAAGCTGTGAAAGACAGAGAACATTGGCCCCGTAGCTTTTATCCGCCGTGCTTTCACGCTTTGTGTGCCCCGCTGCCACGCTCTTTGTGTCCCGCTGTTCCACGTTTTCTGTGTCCCGCTGTCATTGAAGCGAGATCAAGCGGGATTTTCGGCGGGGTTGGCGGACAAGTGGATACCCGCCCGACCGGCTGACCCGCCCGAACGACGCCCGCTCGAACGACCAGCCCGAAAGACGCTGTCTGGCGGACGGAGTCGGGCGAGTAGCCGGGCGGGCGGGGAAGTCACAAAGTTTCTCAAGAGGGAACAAAATCAAAAGTTTTTATT
>JBBTCR010000147.1:0-10962 GCA_038043105.1 Bacteroidota bacterium | reverse complement strand
TCCGGCTGCGGCTCAGGATCGCCAAAGAACACCATCAGACCGTCGCCCATGAATTTATCGACCGTCCCTTCATACTTAAACACGATCTCCACCATCGAGTCGAAGTATTCATTCAACAGTTTCTGTATCTCATCCGGTGCGAGCGTTGAGGAGTACGTGGTGAAGCTCTTGATATCACTGAACAGAACCGTCAGCTCTTTCTTCTGTCCTGCTGCCGTAACGAGTGAGGGGTTGATCATGATCTTCCGCACCACCGCGGGCGGGAAGTACGCCTCGAACGTTCGACGCAGCACCTCCTTCTCCTTCTGTTCGTTCACATAGCGGTAGGCAACAACCGTGAACGCCGCCAATCCAACTTGAAGCATCGGCCGGAGAACGTTTACGACGACGTTCCCATACAAGAACAAGAGCGCCGCGGTCGCGAAGTACACAATAATCAATCCTACCGATCCAAACGAGAAATTCCGCGAGGAGAGTTGCAGGGCCAGAACCATCATGAGGATGATCAACACCAGCTCTATGAGAGCGGTCTCGAGGCTGCTTGCCTCTCGCAGGAAATTCTCGGTAAGGATCGTATTGATGATGTTGGAATGAACATTGCTGAGCGGAAAATGATTGTCCGTCGGAATCGGTCCCACATCCGCCGCGCCCGTCCGTACCTCCGACACCACTGCAATCTTCCCACCGAGCTCATCTCCCCAATCTTCTAACTCTGTTCGGTCGTCAGAAGCGCGAAGGATTCTGGCGAAATCGTAGTGTAGCATCGATTCAACGCCGTCATCCCGCACCAACGGGCCGATGTAGTTCACCAATATGTTGCCCGAATGATCGATAGGAATGACGATATCGTGCGGAGATCCCCCGGGCCGGCGAGCGTCCTTGAGGGTGATGCTCGCCAGCGGCTTCACGATGATCCGGTCCGGCGTCACACCCAGATAGTCGCACACCGCACGGAATGCAAAGCTGGGGTAGAAGCTTTCCTTGTACCGATAGAGCAGCGGAGCGCGTCTGTACACCCCATCGCGATCGAAACTCAGGTTGAGAAATCCCAGACCCTGTGATGCCACAGCTAGCTCTGGAAACGTGATGAGAGGATCGTAGGCGTGATACAGCTCGCGAGTGTCACCGACGATCTGTACGTTCCACTTCGTCATTTCAAGATACTGCTCCGCTCGGCTGAGTTGCCTCTTGGACAACGAAGGGCGCTCCTCGGCAACTTTGAAAGCAAGGCCGAAGTATGCATTCCGAGCATTTCCCGCCGCCACAACGAACGCGCTGTCCTCCTGAAGATTGGTCTTCGCTGGGAAGTAAAAATCCCAGATCTGCAGAGCCGTCTGCATCTCGGCAAGATTTCGCACAACTTGGGCGTACTGGAAGCGATTCAGGTAGGAGTGTTCGAGAGCTTCGAACGTCCGGTCAGAGATGTCGACGTGGACAACAGTACTGTCGTAAGCCGGGCGAAGCGCATCGGAATTCGACCGAAAAACGAAGAACTGGTCGATGGTTTGAGCATTCCACGGCTCAAACACGTTCGGCAGCAGCCAGAAGAGGAGATAGACGGTGAGGAACGAGGCCACAATCAGGGTGATTGCGGCCCAGATCGTTCGCTGATTACTTGTGATCAATGGTAAAGGTCTTACCGTAGAAGTTGTTGGCGGAGACTTCCGTTGCAATCTGCGCCACGTCGGGACGTCGCGTCACCTCATCTTTGGTCAGGCTGCGGACGTTGCCTCCAATGGAGATCGGTCGCTCGGCAAAGGTGGTAAACGTCTTATAGTGCTTTCGCACATTTCGAATCTCTGCAACGATCTCCTTCGCAACGGCAGGCCTGCCGGAGGCATCCGCATCCTTGTATTTGCTCGTAAGCGCCTCGAGGTCGAGCAGGCGCTCTGCTGAAGCGAGCAGGTAGAAGGTCTCGCGGCCAACGTTCGCGTCCAGCTTGAACCAAGGACGGCCTTTGGGGATGTAGTAGTTCTTCCCAACTTTGTAATCCGTCGTGAATTGTTTGAGGTCGTACGGGAACTTCAGCGATATCTCGCCGGTCGGACTCTCGTGGATCACGTAGACAAAGCATTCCTGCTTCAACTTGACCATCAGCTTGAGTTCATCGCCTGATGCGAGTGTAGTATCCCGTGTAATCGTTACAAGTTTTGCGTCTGCACCTGAGCCCGAGAGTGTTCCAAAAGCCCATTCGAAGCTCACGTTGGTCTTCTCCTGGGCGAACGCTATCGCACATGAAACGACGGCGGCGACAACCAGTGAGCGAATCATTCGACTTCCTCCCTTAATGAGCAATAAGTGAAATGGTCAAATCCTTGTCGTACGTCGTTTGGCTTCTCATGGGATTCTGCGCCCCCTTTGTCTTCCGCTTGACTTGCTCTTCGACGTACTGCATCAGTTCGTTGATGGTCACGGTGTAATCGTTGTTGAAATCCGCTTCGCCTTTCATGCCTTCCAGTACGTAGTGCGTGAAGACACCGTGACCTAACTCCGGAAACTCCTGTGACACCTCACCAGCCGCGCTCGCTGTGAAGACAACGATGCCGTCCTTTGTCCGCACAAGATCAGCAAGATATTGATTGATCAAGTTCGATTCGGTCACATTCATACCCCGAGCCGCAAAGTCGGCGCTGATCCCACCACTGTGGCACGCATCGGAGAATACCACAATCTTCTTTGCGGTGATGTGACGAGTGAGAACGGTTTGGATATCCCACATCGGAAATGCTGTGGTGCCCAGCCTCGCGGGATCGGCGTCGTGAGTAAGGAGATAGAGATTTGCTAGTCGGGCCGGATCCGGAGCTCCGTGGCCGGCGAAGAAGATCATGACAAGATCCTTGTCGATGGCATTCGATAAAAAGTCGATCAACGCTTCTTTGAGATTTGCCAGAGTCGCATCCTTGTTGAGCAGGATGCGCATATAATCCGGCTCAAATCCACCCCCTTCGGGTTTCTGAAGGAACTCTGCAAACGCCTGAGCATCTCGGTCGGCAAACTTGAGCGCGGGGATGCCCTTATGTGCATACTCCGAGATCCCGACCACAACTGCCCATCGTTGTGGACCCGGTCCTCGATCCTTTGGCGTCAACTTGCCGCCAGGACCTGCGGAGACTGCACCGAACACCTTTCGACTCACGCCGAGTGTCTTCGTGAACTTCTCACCGGTCCTGCTTGTCACAGTCAACTGGATCTGATTGTATCCGACGACAAGCGGTATCTCCTCTGAGAAGACCTCTCGTCCGCTCTTACCCCGAACGTCACGACGGTCCACCATCTCGGCCAGATTCACGATCACTTGATACGCTGCAACGTCACACCACGACGAGAATTGAAGCTGGACGGAAGTCTTCTCTGTTTCAAAATTATTGAGGGGGCTCGCAACTTCAATCGCCTGGTCGTTCGAAAGGCGCTGAATTCTCACCGTCTCCTTCGCGATGTTTCCAAACTCGTCCAGGGCCCTGACTTCAAACGTGTTCATGCCGATGCTGTCGAGCTTCACCGTACCAGAAAAGAGCTTCGTCCTCATGCCCTGAACCGAATCACGATCTGAGGCATCGCTTACTTCAAGCGCCGTTAGAGCTCCGTCAATCGAAACCCCTTTAAGATTACTCTTGTCCTTGACTTTTCCGCGAATCTCGTACGAACTCCCAAGGGCTCTAGCGAATTCCGTCGGAGTCGCTGGGGGATTTGTTATGACAATCGCCGGCGGGTCTGTATCCGGAGGGGCTTCGAGGACTCTCCAGGTCTTCAGGACACCTTTTGACGTACCGGCCCAGAGAATGTCTTCGCCGGCAAAGGAAAGAACAGAAACGTATCCATCGCTCTCGGCGATCGACTTCAGTGGTTTTCCATTTGCCGGATCACAAATTTGCACCGAGCTATCAGTCGATGCGGAAACAAGCCAGCGGCTTTTCGGATCGAACGCAAGAGCGGTGATCGCGCCCCTCTGCTCGACAAATGTTGCCAGATGCGTCATTGTCTCTACATTCCAGACCCGAACGCTTCCGTCGAATCCACCAATCGCCAGAGCTTTCCCGTCTGCACTTACAGCCATCGCGGTGATTCGCCCCTTTGTATCAAAGCTGTTAACTTCACCGAGCTCCGGCAGGCTAAACATCCGTACCCATCCAGCCGAGGTGCCTGTGATCGCGATCTTCACAGAGGGGTGCACAGCAAGTGTTGTGACCTCATCTTGCTGTCGCGAACTCGTAGCAAGAACACGTTCGCTCGCCGGATCCAGAATCTTCAGTGACCGATCGACGCCTACCGTTAGGATGAATCCCTGCTGCAGTTCAGCCAGTGCGATGACCCCGGCAGGGTGCGGCGCAAGGTCTTTCAGCTTTGATTTCGTGCTGAGATTCCACCAGGTGATTTGGCCGTTCGCTTTGGCGGAGACTAAGGTCTTTCCATCCTTTGAAATGAGGAGGGCAGAGACAGGGCTTTCGAGTCCGGCGAGGGTGGCCTGTTCGGCAAGCGTTTTCGCATCATACAGCTTGACCGATTTCTCGATCGACGCAACAGCGATGAGTCCCTCTCTTTCATTCGAGGCACCGGCTCGGATGGAGGTAGCAAAGGCACCCACACTGTGAAGCGGCTCAACATAGATATCCTGTTGTGCGCGTGCCGACAATGATAGCGCCACGAGCAGCGAGAGTAGCTGTGCGGTTCGCGTTCTCATAGTGTTCTGAACGATGTTCGACATTTTTCCCCTGAATGTCAAGGTGACCATTTGTTGCTTCTCGCTCTCCCTTTTTCTATATTTTTAACGGTTTCGCGTGACTCACCCTGGTACGTACCTTCTCTCCCAACGCTGATCGGAATGAAACACTCTGCAATGAAACGTCTCTTCTTCCTTCTCCTGACTGCATTCACGTTCTCGTTTCTTCACGCGCAGGCACCGTCTGTCCAGATCAAAGTTCGTGAACCGCGTCTCTTTGGACTCAGCGCGGAGCGATTCGCCAAAGTTGACCTCTCGAATCAGACACGAGCGATTCTGCTCACGAGTGACAACGTTCACGCCAGTGAGTACCTCTACTTTGTGTTTCGTCCTGTCGGTACGTGGACTCTTGACGCGGATTACGTGAGCGAAGACCTTCCCAAGCTGATGATGTATCAGAACGGTCAGAAGTTTCAGATCGCATGGAAAGGAGAGATCATCAGTGACAGCCTAGGCACATCAATTCTTGTCGGATTCCCCAAAGAGCTCAAACTCCATCAACTGTTTCTCGTTCAATTTGAACTGAGCGAAGCGACCAGCCAGGGGGAGTTCAAAGTTCCGCAGGAATATTGGCCTGGATATTTGAAAGTCGTTGGTGCGCTGAACGCAGGCGAAAAAGCATTTGAGGAAAAACGGTACCGCGATGCCATTGCTTCCTATGAGCAGGCGCTGCGCGATGAATCGTTACAGATCTTCCCGCAGTACAGCGATCTCCGCGACAAACGAACTCAAGCATTTCAGCAATATAACACCGACAGTTGGTCAGCTTTCGCTTCGGCCTTGGGTTCGGAAAAGCAAAGCCTGAAGGAGAAGATCGCGCAAGCTGAGCAGTTCAAGCCCGTGTTCCGTTTTGTTGCAGATTCCCTTCCCAACGTCGCCTTGGCGATCAATCCCACGGATCCGACCGTTAAGCCTTTGATCGATCAAGCGAGGGACGCGCTCACCCGGGTAGCGGCAGTCCGAGATTCTCTGCAGCGCGTGCTGGATGAACAAAATGTCCGCTGGATTATCGAAGGAGGTGCGACTGGCAAGACCGGTTATCTGTACCAGTACATGATTGAAGCATTGACCAGCGCATTCGTGTACCTCGACGTCTGGTCCAGGCCCGTCACGGCGCTGGAAGACCCGAGTACCAGGGAGTCGGCCTTTGGGTGGTGCGACACTACCACCGGGGCATTGAAGGTGACACTCCCACAAGAGATCCAGTCTCGCCTAGCAAAATACAACTTGACGGAGTCCTTTGAAACCTTCCTTCGGCAATGCAATGAACGTCGTCAGCGACACAGTACGCTGTTCCCTGCCGAGTTCCTGAACAATCTCCAGAGGGACTCTGCGGACTTCGCTCTTCCGTTCTACTCCATGCTCAAAGCCGTGAACGACTTCTACGCGGGAAACCTCGCAGGCGCCAAGGAGGAGATCTTCAAAATCTTTCGCACGTCGTATGATACGGAGCTTTCCGCTCGATTCGACCAGATGCGCGTGTTCATCAACCTCCGCCAGCGCGGAACCCCGTCTGACGTGTTGAAGGTTCTCGAGGAGGCAACTGCTGCCGAGAAGGCGGGGAACAACGAGCTTGCTTCCGACCGATATCGGGAGGCATCGCGCATTGCGCCGGATGTTGCGTACGCAGCCTACCTGTGGGGCAAGTTTTTTGCCCGGACCGGTGATCAGATTCGCGCACTTACGTTCTTCGAACGCGCCTACCAGACTGATACGATGTACGTCAGCGCATACCGCGAAGCGCATAGCTTGTACCGCAAAAGCGGAAACTACAAACCGATGATCGAGGTCCTCACGCGCGCACTTGAACGCGGCAACGATTACTGGGAGATGCATTTCAATCTCGGTGTTGCCTATATGGGCGATGGCGATCTCGCTCGCGCAATCCAGCACTTCGAGCGAGCTCTTGAACTCAGCCCCAACAGCTACCAAACCAACATCCAGCTCGGTCTCGCGCATCAAACAGCGAAGAACTATCAGAAAGCACGAGAGTACTTCAATCGAGCCATTAACATTGACCCCGTCCGCCAGGACGCGGTGAATTTCCTGGATAAGTTAAACGAACTCCAGAAGGCGGGACGATAACCTTTCTTTGCTTTTGCCGCAATTCTTTGTATATTGGTTGTGCTTCTGGGCCGTCGAAAGGCGTCTTGGCAGCGGAAATCCTCACATCGCATCGGCGTTGAGGATTTTTTTGTTTCAGAGAGAGGCACATTGATCGGGCACGTGGTCCCGCTGAAATGCAGCGGGAGCAGACGCGTCCCGCAAAACTTTCCTGGGGTAGATGGCGAAACTGGCAGACGCGTCCCGCAAACGCGAGCAGGACAGAATACCTAAGGGGCACGTGGCGAAACTGGCAGACGCGCTAGCCTTAGGAGCTAGTGGGGAAACCCGTGGGGGTTCAAATCCCTCCGTGCCCACATGGCGTTTGCGGGATGGGGCAACCCATGGGGGTTCGACTCCCCCTCTACCCACGAGAGTTTTGCGGGATGGGGAAACCCCCGCCCGCCTGTGGCGGTCGGGCGGGCATGGGTGTTCGAGTCCCTCCGTGCCCACGAAACGTTTGCGGGATAGGGCAACCCCCGCCCGCCTGCTGCGGTCGGGCGGGCGTGGGGGTTCTGAGCCGGAGGCGCACCAGTCCCGCTTTACGGCCCGCCCGAACGACGTAGTCGGGCGGGGATCCCGAACAGCGGGACCCGCTGCGCAGTCTGGCGGGTCCGCCCCACGTGTAGATCCACCGATGGCGGAAAATCCCTCCGTGCCCGCCCGGCCAAGCCGTGCGGACGGGCCCACCCGAGCTTGACTTGCCGATGGTTTCCTCCCTGTTAAGCGACGCGAACCATTCATTCATTTCCCTTAGTGAAGGAGTTGTCTTGTGGAAGTCACAGTAAACACCCGGTCGGAAGTTTCTCGTGAAGTCGAGATCCAGGCGAATTCGCAAGAACTTCAACCCCATTTCGAGAAAGCATACAAGGAATACCGACCAAAAGTCGAGATCAAGGGATTCCGGAAAGGGAAGGTTCCGCTCGAGCTGGTCAAGCGGCTGTACGGTGAGCTCATTGAGCACGAGTCCCTCGAGACGATTGCCGCAGAGCTGTACCGACAAGCAGTCAAGGAAAAAGAGCTGAAACCCATCGGTGATCCAACGCTCGTGGACCTCGATTACAAACGCGGGGAGAGCCTGCGCTTCAAGATCCAGTACGACATCCGGCCGATCATCCAGCTCAAGAAATACAAGGGACTCTCCGTCGAAGCGGTTGTACATCACGCCACGGATGAAGAGCTTGAAGAAGAACTCATCCGGCTTCGGAAGATCAACAGCTCACGAGAGGAAGTTGACCGCGTCACGGATGACGAGCACATCGTCTCGACCGAGCTTCAAGAACTGGATGAGACCGGATTCCCCATCATCGGGAAGAAGTCCGACAACGTACGCTTCTACCTCGCCGACCCTGAGCTCGAGCAACCCTTTAGGGACGCTCTCAAGTCAACCGAGAAAGGGAACGAACACCACATCCGGTTTGACCATCAGCACGGCGAGCACAATCACAAGGTCAATCTGAAGGCGAAGGTCACTAAGGTCGAAAAGGTGATGCTGCCCGAATTGAATGATGAGTTCGTAAAGAAAATCACGAAGGACAAGGTGACCACGGTGGAGGAATTCAGAAAGAGTATTCGGGAGGACCTGGAGGCATACTGGAAGGAGAAGAACCGCCGCAGCCGTATCAACGCGATCGTCGGCGAGATCATTCGCCTTCACGAATTTCAGGTACCCGAGTCGTTTATCCGGGGGGTTCTCAAGAGCCTGCTGGAAGAGATCGAGAACCAGTATCCCAACAAGCAGCTCCCCGCTGATTTCGACGTCGAGAAGTTCCAACAGGATAACCGGGCGTATGCGATCTACCAAGCGAAGTGGGCGTTGTTGCGGGAAGAGATTATCAAAGCCGAGAACCTTACCGTGGATGATGCTGCGCTGGCAGTTCTGGCAGAACGCGAGGCACCGAAAATCGGGATTGATAAGGAACGATTAATCACGTATTATAAATCGTCCGAACAGATCAAAGACCGGCTCATTGGCGATAAGCTGATGGATCTTCTGATGAGCAGTGCGAAGATCAAAGAAGTCGATGACACGACATTGTCCAACATACTTGTGAAAGGATAATCCAGAGCATGAGCTCCCGAACGCTTGAAATCTACAATCAGCTTGTTCCCATCGTCGTCGAGTCGACGCCACGGGGTGAGCGGGCATACGACATCTACTCCCGACTTCTCAAAGAGCGCATTGTCTTCATCGGAACGCCGATTGATGACACGATTGCAAGCCTCGTCATCGCGCAGCTGCTGTTTCTGGAATCGGAAGATCCGGACAAGGACATTCACGTGTACATCAACAGTCCGGGCGGCAGCGTGACCGCCGGCCTTGCGATTTATGATACGATGCAGTATATTCGCCCAGACCTTTCAACGATCTGCATCGGCATGGCGGCAAGTATGGCTGCCGTGTTGCTCGCGGGCGGGACAAGAGGAAAGCGAACGGCGCTGCCCAACGCGCGCGTGATGATCCACCAGCCCTGGGGCGGAGTTCAAGGAGCGGCCTCGGATATCCGGATTCAGGCTGAAGAGATCCTGAAAACGAAGAAGCGCATCAACGAGATCATCGCGGACCACACCGGCAAGCCCGTGGAACAGGTTGAGCGCGATACCGATCGCGATTACTACTTGTCATCTCAGGAAGCCAAAGACTACGGCCTGATCGATAACATTCTCGTCAAGCGAGTGCCGGAACCGAAAAAGGAGAAGTAACAGCCGCTACGTTTCGCGGCAACGACCATCGGAGACAGCTTCGGATCATCTATGAGCCAAAAACCAAAACAGGGCGAAAAGATTGCGTGCTCATTCTGCGGACGCTCATCGGAAGAGGTCAGCAGCATCATCGCTGGTCCGGACGTGTACATCTGCGACCTCTGTGTTTCGAGCTCCGTCGATATCATCCGCAACAACATGGCTGCCATCAGTGCGAAGAGGCAGAGCACGCGTGGCAACCTTGCACCCGTTGAGATCAAGAAGGCGCTCGATGAATACGTGATCGGCCAGGAGCATGCGAAACGCACCCTCGCCGTCGCCGTTTACAATCACTACAAGCGCATTGATTCGAACGACAACTTGCAGAATCTCGACGAGGTCGAGATCGAGAAAAGCAACATCCTCCTCATCGGACCGACGGGCACTGGAAAAACGCTCCTTGCCCAAACCTTGGCACGCATCCTCGACGTCCCCTTCGCTATAGCCGATGCAACAACGTTAACGGAAGCCGGATACGTGGGCGACGACGTCGAGACGATCCTTGTCTACCTCCTGCAGAACGCCGAGTACAATATCGAGAAAGCGGAGCGCGGCATCGTCTACATCGACGAGATCGACAAGATCAGCAGAAAGAGCGACAGCGCGTCGATCACACGGGATGTTTCAGGCGAGGGCGTTCAGCAGGCTTTATTGAAGATCCTCGAAGGAACCCTCGCGGGCGTCCCGCCCAAAGGCGGTCGAAAACACCCCGAACAGAGTCTCATCAACCTCAACACGAAAAACATTCTCTTCATCTGCGGCGGTGCATTCGGAGGACTGGACAAGATCATCGAGCATCGGGTTAGCCAGAACCCTGTCGGCTTCGGCGCCGATGTGAAGGGCAAGCGGCACAGATCGTCCGACATCTACCTTGCTCAGGTCGAGCCTGACGATTTGCTCAAGTACGGCTTGATTCCAGAGTTCATCGGACGGCTGCCAGTCGTCGCAACACTGCATTCACTGGATGAAAAAGCACTTCTCAACATCCTGACAGAGCCGCGCAATGCCATTGTCAAGCAGTATAAGAAGCTGTTTATGATGGAAGGGGTGGACCTGGAGTTTGAAGATGCTGCGCTGCAGGCGGTGGTTACAAAGGCGATGGAGCGAGGCACGGGCGCACGCGCCCTCCGTTCCATCATCGAAGAAGTGATGCTCGATATCATGTATCAGCTCCCTACCCGGCGGAACATCTAGAAGTGCATTATCGCCAAAGACACGATCCTCAAGTCAAAAGAGCCGATCTACCTGTACGAGGAACGAAAATCAGCATAGCTGGTTAACCGGTTAATTGGTTAATTGGTTAATTGGTTAATTGGTTAATTGGTTAATTGGTCAATTAACCGGTAATGTCAAGAGTTATGTGTAAAAGGCGCCGGGTGATTTTTCCAGTTCTTGTTGAG
>JBBTCR010000146.1:0-5456 GCA_038043105.1 Bacteroidota bacterium | reverse complement strand
ATTCGATCGGCAGACTTGACGTACAAGTCCCGACCAATGTTGACCCTCAAGAGATCCCCTTTTGTCGGGAAACCGAACATCTCGACCCCAGCCTGATTAATGTCAAGGAATCTGCCGTCCGGCGTGCTGATGAAGACCGCATCCTTCGATTCTTCAAAGAGAGCCCGGTACTTCTCCTCGGATTGCTTCAGCCGCTCATCCGACCGCTCCCGTTCTGTCACATCCCGGAAGCTCCACCCTCTCCCGACCGTCTTCCCTCCAATCTTCTGAGGCTTCGAGTACCGTTCAAACACCCGGCCGTCCTTGAAGCGGATAGCGTCATAGCTTTCCGCCTCCGGCTGCTGATACAATGACCTGACTTTCTCGAGGAACGCGTCCGGGTTTTCGAGTTGGTTCAGCACATAGGAGAGGGCCTTGTTGTCATCACCCGTGGCGGCAACCGATTCGGGGATTCGCCACATGTCGAGGAATTTTTGATTGTAGCTCACGATGCGCCCTTGCTCGTTGACCACGAGAATCCCATCTGCAGTCGACTCGAGAGTCGCACGAAGCAGCGACAGTGAACGCTCCAGCTCTTCCTCTCCTTTCTTCCGGGCGGTGATGTCCTCGATAATTCCGATACCATATAGAGGCGTGCCATCGCTTTCGCGAACAAGGGACATCGTGGCTAGGCCCCATATGATATCTCCTGTCTTGGTGATGTACCGTTTTTCCGTTCGATAGTTGGTGATCCCTCCGCTGAGAAGGCGCTGAGCGCTAGCGTCGTCTTTGGACAGATCATCAGGATGAGTGATCCCTCGCAACGAGAGGGTTCTAAGCTCCTCTTCAGCATAAGCAATCATCTGACAGAATGCGTCGTTTGCCCGCAGGACCTCCCAATCGAGATTGAAGAGCATCATCCCCACAGGACCTTCTTCAAACACCTTCCGCAACTGCTCGATGCTCTCATGCATAGTCTGTTCGGCCCGCACACGCTCCGTCTCGTCAATCACATATCCCTGGATTTGTACAAGCTCACCGGTTTCACTGAATTCGGTGTTGATATTCGTTGTGACATACACGGGACTGCCATCTTTCTTCCGCAGCTGCTCTCGGTAGTTGACGAGCTTCCGTTTCTGGCTGAGCAACTCCAGGTACCTCTTGCGCGCTTCTGGGTTCTCGTAGAATGAGTTAGCGTCCGAACTCAACACCTCTTCCGGCGAGTCATATCCAAAGATTCTCGCAAACGAAGAGTTGCATACCAGGATTCTCCCTTCCGGCGTAGAGATGAAATTCCCAGAAACGTCTTCCTCAAAGAACCGACGATACCGACGCTCACTTTCAGCCAGAGCCTCCCCCATGATCCTTCTTTCCTCCTCCAGGCGCTGCCGTTCCGTCATGTCGACAACGACACGATTGACGCGGTAAAAGCCCAGCATGAGCAGGAAGATACCTACAATCTGGCCGATGTATCCAATCGCAGTGCCTACAAGAGGGGAGGTCCTCGGGCCCACGATATCGAACAGGAAGCCGCTCCCGAGCAATGAGCGGACAATCAGATCCAACATGATCAACCCGAAACCCGTCCCAATGAGGACCAACGCCGGCAACAGAATTCCCTTGAGGCGTCTAGCGAGATAGAAGAACGCTATCATCGCGAGCATCAAGAGAAGGACCCGGCCTATTCCTAGCCATTCCATGGTAGGTTCCCCTGATTCAACAGTGTAGGTGCACACCCTTCCCAGGTGACTTCCTGCTGAGATGTGGTGCAACGTGGAAGAGCACCTTACGGAGAGAGTCGTTCAATTCGCCACGCGACATCCATGCGCGTGTATCGTAGCCGATCATGCAGCCGATTCGGCTTTCCTTGCCAGAATTCAAACGTATGTGGACGGAGTCGAAACCCACCCCAGAAGGGTGGAAGCGGAACATCCTGATCTCCATAGCGGGCTCTGAGTTCCGCTATCGTTTGCTCGAGCACCGTGCGGCTGGAGATAACAGAGCTTTGCCGTGATGCCCATGCACTCAGTTGACTTTCCAGCGGCCTGCTGCGGAAGTATTCTTCGGATTCGTCCACGGACACCTTCTCAACGACTCCTTCAATCCGAACCTGACGTTCAAGCTCAGCCCAGTAAAAGAGAAGTGCCGCATAAGGATTGCGCTGCAGTTCGATCCCCTTGCGGCTTTCATAGTTTGTGAAGAACGCGAATCCTCGTTCATCAAAACCTTTCATGAGCACTACGCGGGCAGACGGGCGCCCATCCGCTGAAACCGTCGCGAGCACGACGGCGTTCGGCTCGGGCAACCGAGCGTTCAAGGTTTCCCGAAACCAATGTTCGAATTGAGTGAATGGATTGGGCTCAACGCTGGATTCATCGAGCCCTTGGAGAGAGTATTCTTTGCGCAGGTTGGCCATCGTATCATTGGACATGAGGATCGACCTCCCATCAGGATACCTTGATGCGACAACGCAAAGCCTAAGATACAGAATGACCTCACTCAAAGCAACCACAGGGATCAGCGATGCGCACTGGCGCATTGAGCCAAGAGCAGATGATTCGCATTTCCAAGCTCGTGGCAGCGTCTCGGCCAAGCAGAAGGCTCGCTTGTAATCAGAGCACATTCTCACTATATTTTCGCACGGTATGTTCATCCTCTGGCGACACATCTTGACCCGACACCTGACGCCCTTTCTCTTCTCGGCGTTTGTTCTGATATTGATATTCCTCCTGCAATTCATCATGCAGAAGATGGATCAGCTCGCCGGGAAAGGGCTCAGCGCGGCCGTCATTGCTGAACTGATCGTCATGAACCTTGCCTGGATGGTGGTGCTCGCGGTCCCCATGGCCGTGCTCGTGGCCACCCTCATGGCCTTCGGGAATCTCTCCTCGGCCAACGAGATCACCGCCATGCGTGCGAGCGGGGTAAGCCTCTACCGCATGATCGCGCCGGTGCTCGTCTCGTCCGTCGCTCTCTGCTACTTGCTCATTCTGTTTAATAACCACGTCCTGCCGGACGCGAACCATCGTGCGAAGATGCTTCTTACGGACATCTACCGAAAGAAACCGACGTTTTCGCTCGTGCCGGGACTGTTTTCACAAGACATACAGGGATACAGCATACTCGTCCGCAAGACGTTTGAACAATCCAACGATCTCGAAGGTGTCACGATTTTTGACTACACCAATAATGCGACGACCACTACGGTCACTGCCGAACGCGGCACGGTCTCTTTCTCCCCTGATTACCAGAAACTCATCATGGACCTCTATGATGGCGAGATCCACGAGATCAACAACACCGATCTTGGCCGGTACCGAAAGATTCGATTCCAGAAGCACCGCATTGCGATGAACGCAGAGGGATTTGAGTTCCAACGATCCCAAGAAAGCGCCTTCTCCCGAGGCGATCGGGAGCTCAGTGCACAAGCGATGACCGCGATGGTGGACAGCCTTCGTCGCCTCCAGGAAGAATGCCGCGCCCGCGTCGCCAGCTTCGTCCGCCAAGACCTCGATGCAATCTTCTCCGGCACGAAACCGCCTTTTGTCGCTCAACAGTCAAGCGGTGACCCGACCTTCGCCGCGCTGACACGATCAACGGTGATGAAAAATGTGGCCGAGGGCGAGTACACGCGCATGGAGTACTTCGCCCGGCAGATTCACGAGTACTCCGTCGAGATCTATAAGAAGTACTCGATCCCGTTTGCGTGCATTGTCTTCGTCTTGGTGGGTGTGCCTCTCGGCATCATGGCGCGCAGGGGAACCTTCGGCGTTGCAGCAAGCCTCAGCTTGGGATTCTTTCTCCTGTATTGGGCTTGTCTCATTGGCGGAGAAAAGCTGGCCGATCGAGGTTTCATCCACCCGTGGTTTGGCATGTGGTCTGCGAACATCATCATCGGGCTGATGGGACTCTATCTGACGTTCCGGACCGCGCGCGAAAGCCTGACCATAAACTGGTCTGCCGTTCTCAGGCTCATCCCCAAACAGTGGCGCACCGAGGAGGAAGTAACCCCATGACGATCCTCGATCGCTACGTCGTGCGACAATTCCTCGTCACGTTCTGCTTTGGGCTGCTGACATTCGTCCTCATCTTCGTGGTGATCGACATGATGGAGAAGCTCGATGACTTCATCGATGCCAACGCCCCTATCGAAACGATCGTTCAGTACTACGTAACCTTCACGCCGGAGATGATCAAACTGATGACGCCGGTTGCGATGCTCCTGGGCTCCCTCTTCGTCGTCGGCAGGCTTTCAAACCAGAACGAGCTGGCAGCCATGAAATCGAGCGGGGTGAGCCTGTACCGTCTGCTCATTCCTTTCCTCGTCGTGGCGGTTATCGTGAGCGGCATCTCGATTTACTTCAACGGTTGGATCGTGCCGTATGCCAACCAAAAGAAATTTGCCATCGAACGCGTGCACCTCAATCGCTCTCAAGGAGGATTCACACGCTACAACATTTTCTTCCAGGAGGGGCGTACGCGGCTCATTTCGATGAATTACTATGACAGCCAGGGGAAATTAGCGAATCGCGTGAGCATACAGGAGTTCGCTGACACGAATCTCACCGTCCTCCAGCGACGGTATGACGCATGGCAGATGGAATGGACGGCGAAGGCTCTGTCCCAACAGGATGGAGGGAATGAAGGCTGGGTGCTCGTCAGAGGGACGGTTCGAGAGTTCAAGGGACAAGAACAGCGGCTCAGCTCGTTTGATCGATTTCCGATTGGCAGACTGAGCGTCACGCCGTCCGACATCGAGAAAAAGCAGCGGAAACCAGACGAAATGGACTACCCGGAGCTGAAGGAGTTCATCGAGAACCAGCGAGCCGCCGGTCAGGATGTGTCACGATGGATGGTAGACTTCCACAGCAAGATCGCGTTTCCCTTCGCCAGCGTGATCGTCGTCCTGTTTGGCGTTCCGTTCGCATCGACGAAACGACGGAGCGGCGTGGCACTCGAGTTTGGAATCTGCGTCGCTGTGACGTTTATCTATCTTGCTTTTATGAAGACAAGCAACGTCTTCGGTTACAACGGGGATCTCGACCCTCTCCTCACCGCGTGGCTTGCGAATCTCATCTTCCTCGTCCTCGGGATTTTCAACCTCCTCCGCGTTCAAAAATAGAGTGGTCAGGATCTGTTTCTCATCTCCCTCTTGTTTACAGCGGTCCGGGAAAGATCGCACGCTGTGCTGGTCTCAGAGCAACGCGTAACTCAGTCCGAACGCAGCGCCCATGATAATACCGACCGCAAGGTCAACCACGTTGCCGCGCATTGCAAAGGTCCTGAATTCCTTGAGAATAGACATAGCTGCCTCTTTGTGCGTTCCTATTTGAGAATGGGGATGACTTCTTCCTGCATCGGCAGACCGGTCACGATGACTTCTCGTGATTTTGAGATATAGACATCGATTTCGCTTCGCACGCCGTATTTGCCGGGCAGATAGATTCCAGGCTCGATCGAGAATGAGGTCTGCGGGA
>JBBTCR010000145.1:0-2797 GCA_038043105.1 Bacteroidota bacterium | reverse complement strand
TTCGGCAGCTTCAAAGTCAAGAAGCGTAAAGGGAGGATGGCCCGCAATCCGCGGACTGGCGAGCAGGTGATGGTAGAGGAACACTTCGTTCCTATCTTTAAGGTCTCCAAAGACCTCAAGCACGTTGTTGACGAGAATTTGAAGAAGGCGGCGGCCGAAACGAAATCATGAAGCCAACAATTTTGTGTGCGGAATGCCAGGCGGAAATTCAATGGGGTGATCGGTACTGCAACGATTGCGGCAAGCCGGTTGAATGGCCCGCCAGACCGGCTTTGTCGGGCTGGCCCAACGAGGAGACTGCGGCCGAGGCGGAGTCAACGGTTTCTGAAGAGCAATTGACGTGCAAGCAGTGCGGCACGGAGAACCCGGCGGAAGCCGAATTCTGCGCGTCGTGCGGGGTAAACCTGAGGGTCACAAAAGAGGCTGCTCCTCGGAAGGGCGGCTCGCAAGAGTCCCGCCGGCAAGCGGACAAAGAAAAGACTAGACGGGCAGGCAAGAAAACAGAAAGCGCGGTGCCGTTGGTGTCATGGAAAATGATCGCCGGTTTCGTCGCGTTTCTTGTTGTAGGGATTGTGCTTCTGGATGCGCTTACCGGTCCAAGGGAACTCCCGAAGTCCCAGGTTCAGCCGATGCAAGTACAAGGGGCCAATATCCAGGCAGCTGCTCAAATCGGGGAGCTGGAAAAGCGCGTCGGGGCAAACCCAAACGACATGCAATTGACGCTTGAGCTCGCAAACCTATCATATGACAATCGCTTTTTTGATAAGGCGATCCAATACTACAAGCGTTTCCTTGAGAAGAACCCGAAAGACGCTAATGTGCGAGTTGATCTGGGCACCAGCTATTATGAGAGCGGCAATTTCGACGAAGCCCGTCGGCAGATGGAGACGGCCCTGAAGTATGACCCAAAGCATCTGCAGGCACATTTCAATCTTGGCATCGTCAATCTCGGGGCTGGTCGACTGAAGGAAGCAAACGACTGGTTTAAGAAGACAATTGCTCTCGCTCCGGACAGCGAAGTAGGTCAGCGAGCCAGGCAATTCCTCGAACAACACTCTAATCCACAGATCCTTCCAAACCAATAGCGGAGGGCGCAATGCCGAGTGGTAAGAAGCGCAAACGCCACAAGATGGCAACCCATAAGCGCAAAAAGCGCTTGCGGAAGATGCGTCACAAAAAGAAGAACCGGTAGTGCCAATTTGACCCGCCAGAATGCGCCCGCCCGAATGACTCGTCATTCAGTCGGGCGGGTAGCGGGCTGGCTGGACTTAGCGAGCGAAGTCCTGCCTTGTTGTTCGACGAAGGACAGGCGGGGAAGCTAAGTCCATTGTCAAATTGAGCATCCCGACGTTGTTCGTCGGGATCGAAATTCATCGATCACGTTCAGCAGACCCCGCCAAACAACAGCGGGGTCCTCAATTCCATTTGAACTCGCTTCGCGAGTTTGTGGAATTGGGACTTACCGAACGAAGTGAGGGTAAGTCCATTGTCAAATTGAGGATCCCGACGTCGTTTGTCGGGATCGGCTTTGACCCGCCAGACCATGTCTGTCGGGCTGGCCGGAGTTAGCAAGTGAAACCCTGCCCACTTGTTGGTTCAACGAAGGGCAGGCTGGAAATCCTGAGCGAGTGGCGCATCAGGCGCCACGAGTCGAACGATTATCGGGATCTCCTTCTATGCGTTTTCACGGAGCCCTGTCTAGCTTCACCAGCAGGGCAGTTTTTTCTGCCACTACTCTACTGACCCTTACCATGAAGTTCAGACCTCTTGCATTCGTCGCTTCTGTTGTTGTCGTCGTTATTCTCCTCTGCTCCAGGGAATCGTTTGGCTGGGGATTCTGGGCGCACAAAGAAATCCATCGGTATGCAATTCGCTCATTGCCGGTGGAAATGAAGGCCTTCTTCGAAGCGAACGCGGAAGAGATTGTTGAGCGATCCATCGAGCCTGACGAACGAGCACGGACCGACCGGCTGGTCGAAGGTCCGTACCACTTCATTGACATCGACCGCTACGGTGCGTTTCCGTTCAAGGAATTGCCGCGCTCGTATGATGAAGCCGTGAAGAAGTTCGGAAAAGCGACAGTCGACAGCAATGGGACTGTACCATGGCGCATCGCTGATTTTACCGCCAAGCTCACCGATGCGATGAAGAGAAAGGACAAAAAGGATATCCTGTTCTATGTCGCGAACCTCGGTCACTACGTCGCCGACGTGAATGTTCCCCTTCACACGGTCGAAAACTATGATGGGCAATTGTCGGATCAGCGTGGCATTCACTCCCGATGGGAGTCGCGAATTCCGGAGATGTTTGGAAGGAAGTTCAATCTGAAAGCAGAAGCGGTTGAGCACATTAAGGATCCGCTCGATTTTGCGTTCACAATGGTCCTAGAAAGCAACAGGATGGCCGATACTGTGCTAGCGGCTGACAAAAAGGCCAAAGAGGGTATCCCAGAATCTGAGCTCTTTAAGGTGACTGAACGTCGCGGCCGAACGGAGTATCAGTACAGCGATCGCTACTACGGGCGATTCAATCAGTTCTTGAACGGCATGGTGGAGCGACGAATGAACAATTCGATTCGACGCGTGGCGAGTTATTGGTATACCGCTTGGGTCAATGCAGGAAAAATAAACCTCGAGTTCTGAAATCTTTCGATAAGCCATCTTTAAACTCAAAACTCAGGACTCAGAACTGGATCCCCCAAAACCCAAAATCTGGGACTCGTTGCCAGAACTGCACCAATCGCATTTTTGAAAACTGGCGGTACGTTCCATTCAAGGTATTGCATATTTCTTGTTTC
>JBBTCR010000144.1:0-1855 GCA_038043105.1 Bacteroidota bacterium | reverse complement strand
CCTCAGAAGGTGCCTCGTCCATCAATGACAGCGCGCTGCTTGTCTTTGGGAACGCAATCACGTCACGAATGGATTTCTGCCCCGTCATCAACATGACGATGCGGTCGAAGCCGTACGCGATTCCACCGTGCGGCGGCGCGCCGTACTTGAAGGCATCCAACATAAAGCCAAACTTCTTTCGAGCTTCTTCCGGTCCGATGCCCAATAGACTGAACATCTTGCTCTGAAGATCCGAATTGTGAATCCTGATGCTTCCCCCTGCGATTTCATTTCCGTTCAGCACAAGATCATACGCACGGGCTCTGGCTTTGCCCGGCTCGGTGTCTAGCAGCGCGACATCCTCAGGCTTCGGTGATGTGAATGGATGATGAACAGCGACGAATCGTTCTTCTTCCTCAGCGTATTCGAGCAGCGGGAAATCCGTCACCCAGAGGAAGTTCCATTTCCCGTCGGGGATCAGATTCAAACGATTCGCCATCTCCAGCCGGAGTGTGCCGAGAATTGTGAGCGCCTTCTGCCACGGTCCCGAGATCATCATCCCCAGGTCGCCCCCCTTCGTACCGATCTTTTCACCGATCGCCCGTACCTCTTCAGGTGAAACAAATTTGTCCACGGACGATTCGATTTTGTCCCCGTGATTCTTGAGATACACCAATCCACCTGCACCGAGTGACTTTGCGAGGTCTGTGAGACCATCCAGCTGGTTGCGGGTGTAGTTTGACAAACCGGGGACCGCGAATCCGGAAACCACACCACCCTTCTTCACAGCCTCACTAAACACACGAAAGCTGCTGTTAGCGACAATGGCAGAACAGTCAGCGATCTCCAAGCCGAACCGCGTGTCTGGCTTGTCACTTCCGTACCGTTCCATCGCTTCTTTGTAGGTCATCCGCCGAAACGGCGTCGGAACTTGTACGCCAAGAATTTCACGCCATAACTCGACGAGGAGTCCTTCGGCTGTCTTAAAGACATCCTCTTCGTCTGCGAACGACATCTCGACGTCAATCTGAGTGAACTCAGGTTGACGGTCCGCACGGAGGTCTTCGTCGCGAAAGCATTTTACAATCTGGAAATACCGGTCAAAACCCGCAACCATAAGAATCTGCTTGTATGTTTGCGGTGATTGAGGGAGAGCGTAGAATTTTCCGCGATGACTCCGGCTTGGCACAAGATAGTCTCTCGCTCCTTCCGGCGTGCTCTTCATCAGAACGGGCGTCTCGATCTCGACAAATCCATTTCGATCGTAGTATGAACGAGTGACTTGATAAGCGCGGTGACGCGTCAGAAGGCTTTTCTGTACTTGCGGTCGCCGCAGATCGAGATAACGGTACTTAAGGCGGAGGTCCTCACTCACGTCGATCTGATCTTCGATCGGGAACGGCGGCGTTTCTGCTTTGTTGAGGATGGTTAGCTCCATTCCCGCGACATCAATCTCTCCGGTTGGAAGATCCGGGTTTTCCGTTCCCGCCGGACGATGTTCGACGTTGCCCGTGACGGAAATGACGTACTCAGAACGAAGTCCCTGCGCGATCTCGTACGCCTGCTGGTTGTGCTGCGGCGCGAAAACCACCTGGGTCTTGCCGTACCGGTCCCGCAGGTCGATAAACACGACGCCGCCGAGGTCACGACGCACGTCAACCCAACCCGTCAGCGTAACGGTTGTTCCGATGTCCTGTCTCCGCAATTCGCCGCAGGTGTGTGTCCGTTTCTTGTAGGTTGCCAATGTGTTCGTCCCTTAGTACCTGATTTGTGTGTGAATTCGAGTTGCGAGTTCAACCTTTTGAAAACAAAAATGCGAGAAGCTGCGGCACAGCAGATCTTCTCGCATGGTGAATTTCGAGTCGTCAGTTGAGAT
>JBBTCR010000143.1:0-2476 GCA_038043105.1 Bacteroidota bacterium | reverse complement strand
GAGGTGACGGTCACTTGATTACCTTACAGCCCAGATCACATCAGCAACGCTCTCCCCCTTCCCCTCGAATTTGAATCGGTGAAGTTTGGATGGATCAAAGCTATCGAGGTACGGTCGTACCAGCGATTCAAGCCAGCCCAGTTCTGCTTTTAGTTTCCAATGTTGTCCATCGGACGCGTAGAGCACAAGGAAGATTCTATTCTCGTAATGTTTGCGTCGCTGCTGGCTCTGGTGCGTGTAGAACCACTCGATGAGCTCTCGCGGGTGCTTTTGGCCGTAGTCGAGATCGTGGTTGAAACCCCGAGGATACGTTGAGGTCTTGTGGTCAAAGCTGATGTCGCCAATCCTGAAATCTCTCAGCCGGTCCTTTCCGTCACGAGCGGCTTTGACGATCGGGTGAGAGCAGAAGATCTGTTCGACGGCCTTTGCTGACCAGAAATTGTACCAACGGTTCAGCGTGTACTGGATGATCTCATTGGAGTGAGGATCCTCCTTGAATCGCGTCTCAACTTCTTTCATCAACGCGTCGAAGCTGAAGATATGGTAAATGAAATCCGTCTGCTCGTCCCATTCGTCGTTTTGCTTCTGACCCCATTCGTAGGGATGCACGTAGCGTTTCTTGAGTTCAACTTCGCGGGCCTCGAGTGTCACTTTCATGGCTCGTCAACGGGAGAAGTTATGCGTTCTTCTGAAAGATGAAGATGTACTCGTGCTTGAAAACATAAAACCCTCCGGCGAGTGCACGATACCGCCAGAGTTCTTTCTGGCTGCGCTTGCCGAGCGTCTCTTCAAAATTCTTTACGACGATGCTCTTAAGTCTGTAGGCTCTCTTCAGGACTTCGTTCATCGCCAGAAAGCCCAAAGGAATCCATTCCCCCTTTTCATATTTATCGCCGATGACGACGGCGAGAAACCGGCCGTCATCCAGCACGGACGTCACACGATCGACAACTGCGCCAAATCGTTCTGCAAATTCTATTGGCGATTTCGCATTCGAAAGATCACGCCGGTTCCCGCTGAACCTGATAATGTTATGGTACGGCGGATGCAGAACCGCAAACTGGGCCGACTTCCCGCCGTGCTTCTTCAGGAGCTCCCGAACATTCACCTTCGTGCTGTCACCGACCTCGAGTGCAATAGTAACCCTTGCATTGCGCGACGGAGCCTTCTCCAAGAGCGCTTGGGCTTTCTTTGCGACTGAAGGCTGGAGCTCCACACCCAGGCAATTCCGCCCGAGGCGTTGACATTCCAGAAGAGTCGTTCCGCTGCCGGCAAACGGATCGAGCACCCAATCCCCCTTCTTGGTATAGCGCAACATGAGCTGGTGCGGAATTTGCGGGATAAAGTTCCCCCAGTACCACGCCGAGTGCGAGCCCGACGCATCTCGCTTTTGCAGCACCCAGAGGCTGTCCGTGAGGATGTTACCGTACTCTTTCCAACGATTCAAGTTGATGTCGTTGAATTCGCCGGTATTGACCTCAGCGAGTGCTTTCTTCAGCCGGCTGGTATAGTATCGCGCCCGTTCAACCGTTTTTGTTTCTTCGATCTGCTGAAGCTCGCCCAGCAGGAACTGGCGGGAAACGGAGGACACAGTGCTCGCCCGCCCGTTCGTGCGGAGTCGGATCACGTCGTGTGCTTGCGATCCGATTGTCGACCTGAGACGCGAAACCTGTTGTCGCAGCTTCCGAATGTCGCGAGTCTTTTCGAGTTTCGAGATTGAGACTAGCAGGTCGAGGCTGTTCGAGCGTTTCGAAATCCCCATGATGCTCCTATACTCTTGCGGTGGTTCGATTCACAGTTAAGATACTCATTTCCGAAAAGCATTGCAAAGTTGTCGTGAGCAGAAGAGAGCACGATCCCCCAGCTTGGCTGTGCCTGAACAACACACCGCTTCAGCAAAGTCACACACCGAAGCGAGTCCTCGGACTGTCGAAGGGTTCGGTTTGGAAATGCACAAGGTTTCCATTTCGAGACTTTCTCCTTGATTTTGGAACGAAAAGCTATACTTTTAGACCAACCTAACCCGAACCATATTTTCATTTCTAACAATCCCACCATGTTGAACTACATTTGGATCGCGCTCATCGTCGTTGGTCTGGTTGTGGCCGTTGGCAATGATGTGAAGGATGAGGTTCAAAACACCTACCGCAACGGTATTCCTTTTGAGGCGACGTTCAGTGTGCAGAAACCCCCAGCAGCACAACGCGCAACGTGGGAGGGGGAACTCGTGGCTTCGGCTGAAGCCTTCAATCAGTTCTATGGCATCACGACGGCTTCCGGTGAGATTCGTCAACCTGTCAGCATCAGCACAGCTCCTTCGGGTGAATCAACTCTTTTGATGGCGATGGGGTCTTCAAGTCCCGACCGCTGGAAGGAAATGGCAAAATCAGCTACGAGTAAAGACAAGCTGATGGGAACTGTCCAGTCGATGAAATTCTCGGCCGACGAAAGAATAGCGATCGTGCAACTTGTTCTC
>JBBTCR010000142.1:1242-2925 GCA_038043105.1 Bacteroidota bacterium | reverse complement strand
CGATGGGACAGAGACAGCCGCGCGCCTCATCTGCTGCACGAGACCGAACTTCTCTTCTGACGGAAACGCAGACGTTGCCTGGTAGATCATTTTCAACGGATTCATTGCTTCTTGCCACACTCTCAACTTCTTATGAGCCTTTTCCACGACCGTCTCCCTTCTTTCGTCTTCCGTCTCACATTTTACGTCTTCCGTCTCACCACCTACGCTTTGCCCCCAACCCTTATCGTTTCCAACCCATGCGCATTTGGACCCGTCTCGTTTCTTCGTAGCAGAACAGCAAAGAGGAGTCCAAGAAATCCCAAGGTCGAAAAGATCCACATGCCGAGGGCGTAGCCGCCCGGATTCTGCCCGCTGGCGCCAGAATAGTCGTTTGCCATGCCGATCATGAGATTTAGCGCAAAGAATCCGATCTGCTGAATGAGCGTCATAAGCGCATACGCGGTTCCAAGCCTGTTCTCGTGAACGATGTAGGCGACCGAAGGCCACATCACTGCCGGAATGAGAGAGAAGGCAATGCCCATCATAGAGACCGGTACCCAGAGCGTCACGCCGCTGTACATCATGATGAGGTACACCGGCATCAGCAGGAAACAGCCAAGCATCATGAAGAGCGCCCGTTTACCGAGCTTGTCAACCAACAGTCCAAACAGCGGGGTCGCGATCATGGCTGAGAACGGCAGCAGACTGTTGAAAAATCCGGCCGTTTCACGCGCGACATCCTCTGAGAGACCGGAAAAGTGGGTATCCATGAAGAACTTGACTGCAAACGTGCGGAACGGAAAGATCGCTGAGTAGAACGTTATGCAAAGGCCTACGATGAACCAGTAGGAGAGATTGAATTTGAAGATCCCTTTGAATTCCAGTTTGTCGACCGCGCCCGCCCTTCCGAGCTGATAGCGTTTTCTCGCATTGTCTTCGAGCCACCAATAGACAGCGGCGGCAATCACGCATATTGCACCCGCTCCAACCGCCAGGGACAACGGACCCTGCCAGCTAGGTTCTCCTGTCGGCCCGTTCGGATAGAACACAGATCCCGCCCACGTTGGTGAATTGTCCGCAGCAACGGACGCCAGACGCGCGATTGTGAGATTGACACCAAACGCAAAGCTGAGTTCCTTCCCTTTGAACCATTTTGCCAGCGCAGTGGTTACTGCAACGATCATCGACTCGGCCCCGAGCCCCAGCATTGCGCGTCCAGAAACCATCACGCCGAAACTTCCTCCCACGGCAGTCAGAATTGCCCCCAGCAAACAAATGAAAGAGAAAATGGCGATCGCTTTCTTTGCGCCGATCCGGTCAATGATAATCCCGCCAATCAGGAGTGTCAGCACAGCAGCTACACTGTAGCTTGAGTTGAGCCAGCCGACATTCTCGTCGGTGAACCCAAGCTTCTTAACGAAAATGTCCACGAGCGGATTAATGGCGTCGTAGATGTAGTAGTTGCCGAACATCGTCAGACTGAGGAATAGGAGCGCAATCCAGCGGTATGTGCGCGGCGGTTCGGAGAACACGGCAATGTTTCCGTCGTGGTTTGATTCAGCCATCCGATTGTCCTTTTGTTATGGAGTCTCCTGGTTGTGGGGAGACGGAAGAAAGGGAGACGGTAGAAGGATCCTACTTTACGATCGTTTTCCTTGTCCGTCGGTAGCGGATTAGACCGTTGAGAAGGGAGTCAACCGT
>JBBTCR010000142.1:0-1142 GCA_038043105.1 Bacteroidota bacterium | reverse complement strand
TTCCGTCTATCGTCTCCCGTCTTACGCACATTTTGTTTCGCGCCCCCGTCTTTCGTCTACCGTCTCACGTCTAACCTGCTACTGAACGTTCTTCAGAATTGTCAAGAGAAACTTCCAGAACTTCTCAACCGTGTCGATGTAAATCTTCTCATCCGGCGAGTGAACGCCTTCGAGGGTTGGACCGAACGACACCATATCCATTCCCGGATACTTCTCGCCGACAATGCCGCACTCCAATCCAGCATGAATTGCCTTCACGGCAGGTTCCTTTCCGTACAGGGATTGGTACGTCGATTTCGCGAGCTTGAGGATTGGAGATTCGAGGTTCGGTTTCCAGCCCGGATAACCCTCCGTGTGCTGTGCCTTCGCGCCGCCAAGTTCGAAAACCGACCGCACAGCATGAAGGATCTCGAGGATTTCTGACGCGACGGAGCTACGCTGGCTCGTCGTGAGAACGATTTTGTTCTTCTCCATTCGAATGATGGCAACGTTCGTTGAGGTTTCAACGAGGCCAGGAATGTCCGCACTCATTTTGATCACACCGTGCGGAAGCGCGGAGATCGTCTTCACCAGCATTTCCTGTTGCTGCTTCTTCAGAACCTTACCTTTCTTCTTGTCTTTCAACTCCTCTAAGGTAATGGCGAGGTCGGGCTCCACGGTGGAAAGTTCTGCCTTGATTATGGAGTTGCAGTTGGCCACGATCTTCTTCGCCTGTCTCATCTTCGCGGCCGGAACGTAGACGACCGACTCAGCTTCTCGCGGGATTGCGTTGCTCTTGTTCCCTCCTTCAATGTGCGCGAGCCTCGCTCCAACCGCGTTCAGCGCCAGAAGTACTCGATTGAGAATCTTGAGAGAATTCCCTCGGCCTTTGTCAATCTCTAATCCGGAATGGCCTCCCTTGAGGCCCTTCACGTGCACCTTAACGGCTTTTGTTTTTCCCGGCGCGTTTTCAAGCTTCACAGTCCACGTGCCTATCGTGTTTCTGCCTCCCGAGCACCCAACATACAGCGCCCCCTCCTCCTCGGAGTCAAGATTCATCAAGGTTTTACTTTGAACGAATCCGGGCTTCAAATTGCTGGCACCGGTGAGTCCGGTTTCTTCGTCGACAGTAAAGAGGAACTCCAGCGGTCCATGCTCTAGCG
>JBBTCR010000141.1:0-3548 GCA_038043105.1 Bacteroidota bacterium | reverse complement strand
GAAAGGAGATCATCGGGGATATCGATATCGTCGTGAGCGCGGAGGAAAAACACAGGAAGAAAATCTTCGATCTGTTTGTATCACACCCGGAGGTGCAGAATGTCATCGCTCGAGGTGACACAAAGTCGAGCGTCGTACTGAAGGCCGGCATCAACTGTGACGTGCGGATTGTGAAAGACGCCGAATATCCCTTTGCGCTCAATTATTTCACCGGGAGCAAAGAGCACAATGTCGAGATGCGTTCGCGCGCGAGAACATACGGGCTCAGCCTGAACGAATATGGCTTCTCAAGAGTGGAGGGCGAGGCACGCAAAAGGGTCAAGTCGATTCCCAGATGCAAGGACGAGGCTGAGATCTATGCGTCACTCGATCTCGCGTACGTTCCGCCGGAATTGCGCGAGAATATGGGGGAGATCGAGGCTGCAGAAAAGGAGCAGCTTCCCAAACTCATTGAAGAAGAGGATGTGAGGGGGACGTTCCATTGCCATACGAACTACAGCGACGGCGCTAACACCCTCGAAGAGATGGCGGAAGCGGCGAAGCAGATGGGCTGGGTCTATCTCGGAATCGCAGATCACAGCAAAGTCGCGGCATACGCCGGCGGACTGTCGGAAAGCAAGGTGAAGGAGCAGCTGAAGGAGATCGACAAGCTCAACGCTCGCCTGAAGAACTTCCGTCTTTTTAGCGGCACCGAGGTCGATATCCTGCCCGATGGGACGCTCGACTACTCCGACAAATTGCTCGCGACGCTGGACCACGTCGTTGCGTCAATCCACAGCAAATTTAAAATGACCGAAGCTGAGGCAACGCAGCGGATGATTAAGGCGATCAAGAATAAGCACGTCACGATGATCGGACACCCAACCGGACGATTGCTGTTGAGCCGTGAAGCATATCCGATCAATATGGTGGAAGTGATCAATGCAGCGTCTGACTACGGAAAAGCAATCGAAATCAATGCACATCCAATGCGACTCGATCTTGACTGGCGACTCGTAAAATATGCGAGACAGAAGAAGGTCCCCATCTTCATCAATCCCGATGCGCACAACACCGATGGGTTGAGAGACGTTTTCTATGGCGTCAGCATCGCTCGCAAGGGGTGGCTTGAAGCAAAGGACGTCGTGAACGCCTGGGATTTGAAAAAGGTGGAAAAGTACCTCCTGAGTGTTCGATCCTGATCCATGCAGAAGAAGGATGTTCGTATGGCAAAAAAAGAAAGTCCTGCGCAGCTCCGCGCTCGCGCGAAGAAGATTGTTGCTCATCTTCACAAAGAATACCCCAATCCAAAGATCGCCCTCGAATTTTCCAATCCACTTCAACTACTCATCGCCACAATCCTCTCGGCACAGTGCACGGACGCGAGAGTCAATATAGTGACGCCAAGTCTTTTCAGGAAATACCCGACTGCGCGCGATTTCGCGAGCGCGAATCAGGCTGAGCTCGAGCAGGACATACGATCAACCGGTTTCTACAGAAACAAAGCAAAGAGCATCATTGCTTGTTGCAAGGCGCTGGTGGAAAGGCATGGCGGGAAGGTCCCCGAGAGGATGGAAGAACTTGTTCAACTTGGCGGAGTGGGAAGGAAGACCGCGAATTGTGTCTTGGGGGGTGCGTACGGCATCAATTCCGGCGTCATCGTTGATACGCATGTGAGGCGCGTTGCTCAACGCTTGGCTCTTACGCGCAATGAGAATCCGGAGAAGATCGAAATCGATCTGATGGGTCTTGCTCCACAATCTGAGTGGTTTGATCTAGGCAATATGCTGATCTGGCACGGAAGGAAGATCTGCGACGCAAGAAAACCAAAGTGCCTCGAGTGTGCGTTGATGAAGCTCTGCCCGTCAGCGGAGGAGTTCTTGAGGAAGCGTCGATAATTAGTATCATCTCGAAAAAAATTACCTGGTGTTATTCAAGATGGAGAAATAACCCCCTGTCCGCCTGAGGGAGACGTCCCCCCTCGCGGAAGAGGGACAAAAATGTGGACGCATTACTGAGTCTCATTGCCTTGCTTTTTCCCCTCCTTCACAAGGAGGGGTCGATCCTGCGAAGCGGGATCGGGGGAGGTCGCTGCTTCAACCAATCACTCTTCTGGTTGAGAGTATACAATCTTATCTAGCTTTCTGGAACCAGCACTCCAAAGGAGCCTTTTCAGCCGTTACTGCTTCAGGCTGATCGAGACACCATCCTTCAGAGGGACGATACCGGTGAAGAGGTCCTTCGAGGTGTAGAGCATCCGATTGAATGTGAGGATGCCAGCGGTATCGGCATCCGGTTTCTTGTCCAGGACTTTTCCCTTCCACAAAACGTTGTCGGCAATCAGAAGACCGCCTTTTCGGAGTCTTGGCATCGCCTTCTTGAGAGCTTTTGGATAGTTCGCCTTGTCGATGTCGATAAAGACAATGTCAAATTCGTCTTCGATTTTTTCAACGAGCTTCAGCGCATCACCGACGAGGAACTCAATCCGTTCGGCAATCCTTCCTCGCTTAAAAAATCCTTGCGCGACTTGTTCGTTCATAGCGCTCTCTTCCGTGCAGACGACCCTTCCATCTTTTCCCACGGCTTTTGCGAACCAGTATGCAGAATAGCCAAAGCCGGAGCCCATCTCAAGCACGCGACGTGCCCCCGTCGCCTTTGTAATAATGTACAGCAAGCGGCCCACTAACGGTCCGATGATGGGAAAGTCTTCCTTGGCCGCGAGCTCTTCCATGTCGGTGAGCACTGCGTCACGCTCCGGGATGATGTCATTTAAATAATCTTCGACGAGATATTTCACAAACTCCATATGAAACCTCCGTTGGTCGGTTGCCTGTGGGCAATATACAGATTCTGGGCGAAAATGCCAAACGAGGCTCCGCCTTGATTTTCCATCAATTTTTGGTCACTTTCTTCAAGAAAAAATTTGCCAACTC
Organism: Bacteroidota bacterium; assembly: GCA_038043105.1. GTDB lineage: Bacteria > Bacteroidota > Ignavibacteria > UBA10030 > UBA10030 > VGWB01. Next base: position 636 of record JBBTCR010000141.1, on the reverse strand, counting down.
CGGAAGGATCGAAGGATGAACTACCAAGAAGCTCTCCAGTTGATGCATGAATACACGAAGAGCGATGCGCTGCGCAAACACATGTATGCAGTTGAATCAGCAATGCGAGCGTACGCTCGGAAATTCGGCGACGAGGAGGAGAAGTGGGCCATTGTGGGCATCCTGCACGACTTCGACTACGAAGCGTTTCCCACCGCACCCGATCATCCCGCGAAAGGCTCGGCGATCCTCCAAGAGAAGGGATACTCTGAGGAGATACGGCGGGCGATTCTCGGACACGCAAGTTACATGAACGTCCCGCGCGACACAACGATGGCTCGGGTGCTGTATGCTTGCGATGAGCTCTGCGGGTTCATCAACGCGTGTGCGATCATAAGGCCAAACAAAATCGCCGACCTCGAAGTGTCATCGGTGAAAAAAAAACTAAAGGACAAAGCCTTCGCGCGCAATGTGAGCCGCGAAGATATCCTGCAGGGTACTCAGGAGCTGGGAGTTCCGCTTGATGAGCACATCCAGTTCGTCATTGAAGCGATGAAAATTGACTCGCAGCGCTTGGGACTGTAACGTCCGCTCGGAGTAGTTTTTCTTGAAGATAATTCCAGAATGTCTGCGATATCGAGGAACCGATCAAAGGAC
>JBBTCR010000140.1:0-1584 GCA_038043105.1 Bacteroidota bacterium | reverse complement strand
ATCGCTCGACATCCCACCATCCAACGCCTGCGGCCCCCGGTGCACGACTGGAACGACACCCTAACCGCACCGAACCCGTAACGCATCCAGAGCCGCCCGCCGCAACCGCGCCGCCCGCCGCCCTTCAACCGCGTCTATCGCATCACCACCTGCTGCACGGCCTGTGGCTACTCGGAAAGAAGCATAGACGGGTGCATTTACCAGAGCGGCGTCGCCTTAGGTATTGGTAGCGACCAAAGCAGATAAATATCTGTACCCGGTGGGGCCCCACTCTGGCTTGACACATCTCTTCCGTGCGTTGCTACTTCCACAACTGTTACAGCCTACATTCCGCGTATAGCAGGGTGGTAGTTTCGGATTTTTCTGTGGCAACTGCGAGCCATTGTAATTGGCTGGGGATCCGTGTTCGAGAGGGTAATGCTTGTGGACGATCCACATGTTGGCCCATATTCTCTACCAGAATGACGATGACGTGTCACCACCGGTGGATCGACGGAGTTGTTCGGCTGACACCCCCGCCAGGCGTAATGGCAGCTTCGTGGATCGTGGTACGACCCACGACGACCTACGCCTCGATTTGATGTTCTTATGAGTGACACTCGGCACATCGTCGTCTGTTCTACTGATAGGCTGCGATGGGCACGTCCAGGAGCGAAAGCACTTGCTTCTGCGTCTTGGTGAGTTCCGCAGGAAAGACCATGAGGTCTTCGCCCACGGCAACTTCGTATCTTTCCACGTTTCGAAAAAGTCGGACGATATCGAACATGGTCGGTGACTTGCATGGTCTGCCCTCTGGATAAATGGGAAGGGAGCTGAGGCCCTCTCTTTTCATCGCGTGGCGGAGTTTTCTCTCGATCAGCGAGGCGACCATCAGTGCCATGACGTGGATATGAAGGAAGGCCACAACTCGCTCGGGTTTTTTGAGGTATACGGGAGCGATCTCCTGATAGGTTTTGAGCTGGGTGTGTCGCTTCTCAAGGAACGGTTGAAATTTGTAGATTTCGAGGACTTTTTTGGCCGGGTGAGTCGTCACGTTCAGATTGGTGATCAGCGGAAATACGCCATCCGTTGTTTTCTCCGTGTTCACGGCCTCTTCGTCGACCGCGAACGAGATCGCGTAAAAGTGCTTCCAGGTGATCTTCTTTGGAGTGTCTTTGGTAGGACGCCCCTTTGTTTGGTAAGTGTGTTTGTATTCTCGCGTGGCGTGCATCTCATACTTGATCAGCGTCAGGCATTGCTCCTTCTTAAGAATCCTCTTGATTCGCCCGACGATCTGCTTTCGCTGCTTCAGATTATGGGCGTTGAGCTTTGGCTCGATCTTTCTCAACTCTTCAAGTGCTCGATGGATCCGTCTCCCTCGGGTCTCTTCATCTTGTTCGGCCTTCTGCGTGCTGCGGATCCAGTGTAACTGATATCCGTGAGACGTTTTGTAATCACCTACCGCCACATAATAGCGGTCGACTCTTGACTCCGGCTTGCGATTATTCTTCCGCGACAAAATGTGCTTCCACTGAATCGCGCCCCGTGTGACTCGCTTGCGAAATTGCTCGTCCGCCTTCCAGGTTCTGGGCATCACGCTGACAA
>JBBTCR010000139.1:0-1260 GCA_038043105.1 Bacteroidota bacterium | reverse complement strand
GGCGGAACGAGCATTCTCGTCCCGAACGAAGAAGTTCGGGACGGAAGATTCCGCTGTGTAAGCGGGATTCTGAACAGCGGAACAAAGATGATGTTTTCGACCGCATCTCTAGAATCGCATCAGATCGCTGCCAACGATGGTTTTCCCTTTGTAGTACTTTCCTACTCGGTCGAGAAACGTCTGTTCTGCGTTGGCGGGAATGAGGTGCGTGAGTACCAGCAACTTCACTCCGGCGTCCCTAGCAACTTGTCCGACCTCGTCTGCACTCGTATGATAGTACTTGAGCCTAGCTGCGACCTCTGGCGAGTCAACGTTATCAAAATGCTCCGGCAGATACGCTTCGTGAACAAGAATATCGACGCCCTTTGCGTGTTTGATGAGGTTTTGAGTCGGACGAGTGTCTCCCGAGATGACGACGCTCTTTCCGTACGCATCAAACCGATATCCGTATGCAGGCTTCACAGGCTCGTGATCGACAAGGAAAGCTGTGATCGTCACTTCCTCATCCTTGTAGACAGTTCCTTCCTCGAGGGTATGGACAATGATCGTTGCACCTTCTCCAGGATGCTTCTCAGTGAGGTCTCGCCGAACGTGGATATCATATTCGAAGAATTTCAGAAGAGCATCGGCAAGCTGCTGTGTCCCGGCTGGCCCGTACAGCTGCAGAGGTTTGTAGCGCCCGAAAATCCAACTCGTGTTGAAGAGATCCGGCAGACCGGAGGTGTGATCGGAGTGGAGGTGCGTTAGAAACACAGCTTGAATGCTCCGAAATGGAAGACGTGCACCGACGAACCGTTGGGTCACTCCCCTCCCTGCATCAACCACGAACACTTTTCCGTTGACGATGACGGCTGTCGAGGGTCCCGCGCGCAGCGTGTCTGGACGCGGATAACCTGTCCCCAGGAGGATGACCTCCATCTTCGACTGAGACTGAAGGGGAAGGAGGAAAAAAAAGAGAGCTGCCGTGAGTCGTAGAATCACGTGGTTGCCGGAACGTGCGTTGGTCTAGTCTGGTAGACTTGGTCGAAACTCACGTGAACATAGCGAAGAACGAGGGGAAAATCAAGCAATCCACGCTTGTGTCGCGTGTAGGCTTGATCGAGCTTGTCCCGACGATTTGTTCCTGCCCCGTTTACCCCGTGCTCTTAACGGGGTGTTTCTCACGTGGTCAGGATGCTCTCTATCGGGGAGCGACTGGAGACAGGCCTGAGATCACTCGATGAGGACTCCGGCTCGTCTCAGAGCGTCGTATATCTTGAT
>JBBTCR010000138.1:0-3877 GCA_038043105.1 Bacteroidota bacterium | reverse complement strand
ATTGTTGACGCAGCGTACAAAGTACATGTTGCTCTTGGGCCGGGCTTGTTAGAATCGGTGTATGAAGCGGTCTTGGAATATGAACTGAAAAAGCGCGGTTTGAAGGTGGTTCGCCAAGCACCTATGCCAGTGGTATATGAATCAATAAGGTTGGAAGAGGGCTATCGCACAGATCTGATCGTCGAAGGTAAGGTTATCGCTGAATTGAAGTCGGTTGAAGAGATCGCGCCGGTTCATAAGAAGCAACTACTGACATATCTTCGCTTGGCAGACAAAAGATTAGGTCTGTTGATCAACTTCGGCGATTCACTGATTAAGAATGGCATTACGCGGATTGCCAATAGGCTGCAAGAAGGAGAGTAGTCATCAATCTTGTGATCTTTCATTCTTTGCGGCTCTGCGTCTTTGCGTGACATTCATCGATGTCTAGTAAACGACAACATACTGCGTCGGTCCAGGTCTCCGTCATCATTGTCAATTACAACGTGCGAGATTTTCTCCACCATGCTCTCGTGTCGCTGCAGAAGGCGATGAAGGGCACCAAAGGGGAAATCATCGTTGTGGACAATGCCTCTGATGACGGCAGCGTCGAAATGGTTCGACGTCGTTTTCCTTCTGTCACGCTCATCCCCCATAAGACCAATCTTGGCTTTGCGAAGGCGAACAACGTGGCGCTTAAGCGCGCGCGGGGCAAGTACCTACTCTTGATCAATCCGGATACTCTCGTGCAGGAAGATACGCTCCGGGTGATGATCACGTTCTTTGAGGAGAACCCGGACGTTGGACTTGCCGGTTGTAAGATCCTGAACCCAGACGGGACGTTTCAGCTCGCTTGCCGGAGGAGTTTCCCCACCCCATGGGTTGCATTCACGAAAATGTCGGGCCTCAGTGCCCTCTTCCCGAATTCCCGCCCCTTCGGTCAATACAATCTGACCTATCTGAGTCCCGATGAAACGTACGAGATCGATGCGGTGAGCGGCTCCTTCATGATGGTCCGTCGCGAGGTGTATGATCACGTGGGCGGTCTGGATGAAGATTTCTTTATGTACGGCGAGGATCTTGATTGGTGTTACCGGATTCAGCAGGCGGGATGGAAGAACTACTACGTGCATTCCACGAAGATCATCCACTACAAGGGGGAGAGCACAAAGCGGAGCGACCTGGACGAAATTCGAACGTTTTACCGGGCCATGCGTCTGTTCGTGAAGAAGCATTTGAGCCATTCCTACATGTTTGCGATTCTTTTAGGATTGGCCATCACGATCTCCTCCCGGCTTGCGATGCTGAAGGCTTTCCTCAAGCCGCTGCGTTTCGCTCTCATTGATGTTATCCTGGTAGACCTGAGCGTGATTCTGGGGGAATTGCTGTGGTTCGGAACGATTTTCCGGCTTCCCGTTCACGCCTATCCAATTATCTACACCGTCCCTGCAGTGATTGTGGTCGCGAGCCTGTATTCGGCTGGCGTTTATACTCACCGACGTATGTCAATATCCCGAACCGTTTTTGCGACGGTGCTCAGCTACATTTTTGTTTCTGCTCTCGTATTCTTCTTCAAAGACTACGGCTTCAGCCGAGGCGTTACGATCCTCTCGGGCTTCCTCAGCACGCTGATGCTACCCTCATGGAGGCTGATGCTACGTCTGCTCGGCAAGAGCATCACGGAGGGGCACAAGAGCATCTTTGGCCGGCGCACGCTCATCGTTGGCACGGACAAGGCTGCACAGGAATTGCTCAGGCGGTTACGGAGCCGCGTGAGCGACGGGTACGACGTTCTTGGTTTCATCGACCTGAATCGGAGACGGATTGGTGAGCAGATTGCGGGGCTTTCGATTGTAGGAAGCATCGACAATATCGGGAAGGTCATTCATGATTTGAAAGTGAGTGATGTGATCTTTTCAACGCAAGTACTCTCGTACTCTGACATTCTCTCCGTTATTAGCCGGACCCGTGAGCAGTCAGTGAATTTCCACCTTGTTCCGAATACCCTTGAGGTCATCATCGGGAAAGGAAGCGTCGATTCGCTCGATGAGCTTCCGTTGGTGCAAATCACCTACAACATCGAAAAATCCTCGAATCGAGTGTTAAAGAGAGCATTTGACATCGCTGTCTCGCTTCTACTCTTGATTTCAGCTTATCCTTTCGTATATTTCAAAAGATTTCTCAAAGGGACATCGCAGTCAACATTCATACTTCAGCTGCCTACGGTTCTTGCCGGCAGACGCAGTCTTGTTGGCCCGCCCGACCGTCCGACGACAGTCGGGCGGGCGGGCCCGCCCGTCGGTACTACTCTTCACGCGCACCAATCTGAGCCTGACAAGGAGCAGGGCCATGCAAGCGCGGGGCTCTATCTGGGGAAGCCCGGCCTGACCGGACTCACGCAACTTCAAGGCAACCGATCGCTCACGGCAGAAGAACAAGAACAATACAACGTCTACTACGCCAAGAATCAATCGCTTGCTCTCGATATCGAGATTCTTTTGAAAACTCTCTTTCAGTCGCGGCGGAACACCGCAGGGCATGATGCTTCCGAACGGATACATCAGAAGCAACAGGCGCGGGTCAGGATTTCGAGGGCAAAGCGGAGCTCTTCTGTAAGATCATCATCGGCAAAAGGAGTCTGACGATGGCAAAATTGGTACTGGAGTTCGAAAGACCGATCATGGAGTTGGAACAGAAAATCGAGGAGATGCGCAAATATGAGGACAACCTCGACATAGCTGACGAAATCACAAAGCTCGAGGAAAAGGTCGACCAACTCCGTGAATCGATTTTCTCCAACCTCACGCGGTGGCAGCGCGTGCAGCTCGCGCGTCACCCCGACCGCCCCTATACGCTCGATTACATCCATATGATGACCGAGGATTTCGTGGAGTTGCACGGCGACCGGTATTTTGGTGACGACAAAGCGATCGTGGCGGGCTTCGCTCGGCTCGAGGGACAAACGGTGATGATCATCGGTCATCAAAAAGGAAGGGACACCAAGTCAAATCTCTATCGAAATTTTGGAATGCCTAATCCGGAGGGATACAGAAAGGCGCTGCGGCTGATGAAGCTTGCAGCCAAGTTTAAGAAGCCCGTCATTACACTACTTGATACGCCGGGAGCATATCCCGGCATCGAGGCCGAAGAACGCGGGCAGGCTGAGGCCATCGCTCGCAACTTGTTTGAAATGTCGCATCTCCCCGTCCCGATCATCGTTGTCATTATCGGCGAGGGTGCATCGGGCGGAGCCCTCGGCATTGGCGTGGGCGACCGCGTGCTGATGTTCGAGAATGCGTGGTACTCTGTCATCGCCCCGGAATCGTGCTCGACCATTCTCTGGCGCAGCTGGGACTACAAGGAACAAGCGGCGGAAGCGCTCAAGCTGACGGCAGCGGATCTGCTGGAGCAGGGGATTATTGACCGGATTGTTCCCGAGCCGCAAGGCGGCGCGCATCGAAGCCATGAACTCGCAGGAGTAACGCTCAAGAACATCCTCATCGAAGAACTGAAAGCGCTCGCCAAGTTCAAACCCGAGAAGTTGGTCGAGAAGCGGATTGAGAAATTCTGCAAAATGGGAGCGTGGAAGGAATAGCGACGGACGACCTCTTTTCTATCCTTTGATCAAGCACTCGACATCGATTCGTGTCCGCTACGCTGACACCGACCAAATGCGATTGGTGTACTACGGGAAGTACTTCGAGTATTTTGAAGAAGCGCGATCCGATCTTCTTCGATCACTTGGACTCCCGTACGCGGAAATCGAGAACCAGGGGATCTTCCTCCCGGTCATCGAAGCATACGCAAAGTACAAGAAGTCCGCGTGCTACGACGAATTGCTCACCGTGGAAACGACTGTGAAGGAGCTGCCGGTTGTGCGAGTTCGCATTGACTACAG
>JBBTCR010000137.1:0-2796 GCA_038043105.1 Bacteroidota bacterium | reverse complement strand
GAGGATCGCACTGGGCATCAAAGCACAAGCCAGTTCAGTGTTGGTATGCAACGCTGCCTATTCCTCAGGGGGATATCTTTAGTCGACGCGCTCGCCGAATTCGTCACGCCTCTTCCGGCGTATCTTATCACGTGGCTGGAATCAGAAGCACCCTGCGCGGACGCGCCGTCGGTCCGCACTGAGATCAACGCACCGCTCTTCGCCTCAACAAGTCCACAAACAAATATCGATGTACGCGTTTCCGCTGGAAGTGGTGATGCTGCAGCACCCCCAACAGCCAGAACGTGACTCTGCAAAATCACGTTTGCGGCCCCTGATTCATTGATCGTGATAGCGCTAAATTGATTATTGTCGGTGGCAGTTCCTTTGTGAGGAATGTTGTCAATCTTCATCACACTATTTTAGTAAATCTTACCTAATTATCAAGCAAGGGCATTGTGTCCAACTCGGAACGGCAGCAAGAGATAGGCAATTGGCATTTTCCTGTCACAGACACAAACACAAGACACTTCCTCGAAAGCAACGCGCTCCCGGAAGGATCCGAGAGAGCCTGCTGGTGATTGTAATCGAAAGCAATCTACGTCATTTCTTGCAGTCGTTCAATTGATTCGGTGGGAGTCGATGCAAGACGTTGGAAAACCTCCTGGAGAATTGCGTCATTTGGAAGTAAGGAGGTGGAGGAACGAAAACGATGAGAGAAGCATCAGCCTCCAGACAGGGACGGAAAGAAGGTCCTAAATCAGAAAGATCGCGAGAGGAAAGTTGTGGCTGGGGAAAGATCGACTGTTTGCTACTCCATCAGTGGTCTACTGTCCATCGATCTTCGGCGAATCAGCAATCGCAAACCGCCAATCGAGGCTTGCAGATCCCGCCGAACAACGGCGGGATTCCCGCCTGCCATTCTAGTTCGTCGGAGGCGGGCAGGCTGAAAATTGCGGCCACTCGCAGATAGCGCTCGTGGGCAATTTTCGAAGATAGGTCTGATCCCGCTTGTCCACCTTCGGCGGATCAGCGGGACGCGCAAAATTCCTACGACTCACACGAAACGTTCGTCGGGAATTTTGGCGGTAGCCCTAAAACGATCCTTCTACACCCTGTAAATGCCTATATCGTGACCGAGTTAGACTTTGCGTGAGTGCAATATAGAAAAAATGCCATGACTTTCAAAGTCTTTCCTCGTTTATCGTGCCGAATCAATTATTGATCGTTGCGCACACTCAGGTCAACTTCCAAGCTGGATAGTTTCTGGATGAGATCAGACGAGCTGTGTCCCTACTCCGTTCGCCTTTTCATTTTGGTAGGACTCCAATCCTCGGGACTCACAGTGGCAACCATGCTGATTCATAACTGTCCGAGTACAAACGGTTTGCGTCCTGCTCTGGCATGACTGCATTCGATATATCACCGGCACATAGCCACGAAAAGTGCCATTGCTATATTGCTCTTTCTCGTTCTCCTTTACCCGATTTATGCGGTACCTTGAGTCCGAACGTAATGCTCCAGCATGAAGTTGGTAAAGTTCCGGCCTTCGCACCTTGACATTCATTCCGGCCTTGCCTGCTTGCTCTGGTTGCCAGCAAATCAGTGAAGCCTCATCGTCGCGGCTCGCCCGTTGGCTTAGAGATATTCACTTTTGCTTGCACTCATTCACTTGCTGTTTTTTGCTCTATTGGTTAGATTTTACCCATTATTGAAGTTGTGAGCAAGCATAGGACAGCAAACACTTGCAAAAGAAAGCCATATTAGGTACTGAGGGACTAACTAGTTCGCGCTGAAAAAATAGCCACGAAGTCTCGAAGGCACAAAGAAAAACAAAATATTCTCATTTTTTAACCTCTTGGTGACTTCGTGCCTTGTGCCGCCTTACGGCATCCCGCTCTTTTGATAGAATGGTGGTTGCGGGAGTGGCAAGACTTTCTCAGTGAGAACTAACTATGCAGCGAAAGGCAAGTTACACTTTGAGCAACCTCGATGAGTTCTTAGAGCAGGCACCGGTATTTACTCTGAGCGAGCTTGTGCAACGGCTTCAGATCGATTCTCAGAAAAATGCACGCGCAGCGGCATACAATTTCATCAAGAATCGCCGCCGGGCCGGTCAGCTTGGCGTTATCAAAGAGGGGGTGTATTTTGTTGTTCGACCAGGCGCAACACCCGCTACAACCCCGGTCGATGAATTTCTCGTGGCTTCAAAACTTGCACCGGAGGCCATGTTGGCGTTTCACACCGCACTCGATGTTCTCGGTTTCGGCCATAGTCTCTTTAGCTCGTACTACTACTACTCCAAAACCTCACGACGTCCAGTCCGCTTTCGAAAAAGCCTGTTCCGCTGCGTCAAATTCCCATCTGCGCTGTTAGAAGCCGGGAAGGAAGATTTCGGAACGGAAAAAGTCGAGCGTCTTGGACAGAAGGTGGTAGCGACCGGAAAGGAACGAACACTGGTTGAGGCGCTCGAACATCCGGAGTACTGCGGCGGCTTCGAGGAAATGTATAGGTCCCTTCAGAAGATGCCATACCTGCAATTCGAACTCCTCCTGAAATATCTTGAACTGCGCGACCAGAAGAAACCGTATGCCACCGTCGGGTTCTTCCTTGAACAACATCGCGAGGAATTCCACGTTGAAGATTCAATCCTTCGGCAGCTTGAGCAGAACAAACCTTCAACACCGGTTTATTGGGACCGGTCGAAGAAGGGGGGCGCCTACGTCAAACGCTGGAATCTCGTCGTGCCGAAACAGGTGATGGAACGAAGCTGGGAGGAATTCTGATGTTCTCGAAGGAATACCTCCAAAAGTTGTC
>JBBTCR010000136.1:0-18484 GCA_038043105.1 Bacteroidota bacterium | reverse complement strand
ATGAAACGATCGCTGGCTAGCGAGGTCATCAACGCGTATGACAACAAGAACGTCTTCTCATTCGACCGAAAGACCCGCCATCGCGTCGACGGGTTGCATTTCTTCCCCTCTATCACGCTGAGGCTGGAGTGCTAGGTCTGCCGGAGTCGACCGCAGCGTCGATCACTGTGCTGTCTTCAGGTTGTTGATCGAGTCATCGACTGAACGTGAGAAAGAGGGTTTCATCTCACGACACGGGATGTTGTCCCGTCAGATAATCCCACCCATCCCACCCCGCCCGATCATCCGCGATACCGCCAAAGTCGGCCGCGCCTATCCAAATACCACAAAGTGGGGATTCTCCCCCAATCGAGAAAACCCACATTTTCAACCCCTTTTCCACCCATTTAGAAAACCCCCTATTTTCTGTGATTTTTGTACTTGACTTTAACAGTCAATTCCGTAAATTTCCATGCCGTGTGGGGAAAAGTGGGGAATATGGGGTAGATTTTTTCCAATAAAATCAGGCACTTCTGAAGGCACCGTTTTATGTCTTCGTTCAAGGGGCGCTATTCCTATTCTGTGGATAACAAAGGGCGCATCGCGCTCCCGGCAAAGCTCCGCAGGAGCGTCTCCCCCGGAGCAAACGAGACCTTCATCATCACGCGCGGGTTCGAGCAATGCCTCTTTGTGTATCCTCAGGACGAGTGGGCTAAAGTCGAAGAATCGATCCGCGGCCTTTCCCCATCCAATCCCCAACACCGCTTCTTTGTTCGAACGCTCTTGCAATGGGCGATTGACTGTCAGCTGGACAGCCAGGCTCGAATTACGATTCCGCAGGACCTTTTGAAATTTGCCGGGATCGAAAACGAAGTATTGATCCTTGGGGTTCTCGAGCGCGTTGAAGTCTGGAACCCTAAAATCTATGAAGTGTACATGAACAACCAACCGGCAACGTACGAGACCGTTGCCGAGGCTGTTCTAAAGCCAACCTCTTAAGTTGGCAAGCGGCTGTGCGTCTGGCATCGTATCATACGCCGGTCCTTCGCAACGAAGTTCTCTCGTTACTCGTCACGTCAACCGGCGGTGTGTACGTTGATGCCACGCTCGGGGGAGGCGGCCATGCTGAAGCGATTCTCCGACGGCTTGATCCCACCGGGAAGCTGGTCGGCATTGATGCCGACTCTGACGCCATCCACATTGCATCAGCGAAATTGTCGCCCTTTGGCGAGCAGGTGATTCTCGTTCACGAAAATTTTCGAAATATTTCGTCCGCACTATCGCAGAGGGGGTTTAACCAGGCCAACGGCATTCTGTTCGATCTGGGCGTCTCATCGTACCAACTCGATGAACCATCCAAGGGATTTAGCTTTCGCAGCGATGACCGCCTCGATATGAGGATGGATCGCTCGCAGACCCTTGATGCTCGCGAGGTCGTGAACCGGTACAACGAGCGAGAGCTGGCGGATGTCTTCTGGAAGTACGGTGAAGAGAGAGCATCCCGCGCGATCGCACGCGCGATTGCTCGACACAGGAGACGATCGGCTATTGAGACAACCGGAGACCTGACCGGCATCGTGCGAAGTGTCGCGGGCGATCGCTTCCTGGTAAAATCGCTTGCCCGGATCTTCCAGGCGATTCGGATCGAGGTTAACGACGAGCTCGACAATCTCCGGCAGGCGCTCGGACAAGCAATCACGATCCTGACCGGCGGGGGACGGCTGGTTGTTATCTCCTATCACTCCTTGGAGGATCGGATTGTCAAAGAGATGTTGAAGGACGCGGCGGCAACTTCGCGGGCTTCAGGCACCAAGCTGGTTGCCGATACTCGAGTTGAGCCGCGGCTGAAGATCTTGACAAAGAAACCCATTCAGGCTTCGGAGGAAGAAGTTCAGAACAATCCCCGCGCTCGAAGCGCAAAGCTCAGAGCAGCTGAAAAGTTGTAACACCTTTGCGTTACGGAAGCCGCAACGCGCAGGCTGGACCTCAACGTAATCACTTGTATGGCAAAGACTTATAAAAACGGAGCTGAAATCCTCGCGGAGCGAGCACGGGAACCCAATCCCACATCTCGCGCTGAAACCAAGGTAAAGATCCAGACGCGGATTCCACAGGACGCAGAGCCACCACGCCGGATGATCTACAGCGGCACGATGCCTGTCCCGCCGCAGACTGATGCTCCAGCCGGCACTCACCTTCCACCGAAGAACCGCAAGATCATAAGACGGAAGGTCTCTCCTTTCAACATCATTCTCATGTTGATGGGTTTAGCAACGGCGATCGTCTTGTATATCGGCAACATCATCGCCGTTGACCAATTGGTGAATGACATCCACAAGCAAGAGCTCAAGCTGCAAGAGATTCTCAACGAGCAGGAGATGCTGCGGGCAAAGGTTAACCAGATGTCGAGTCTGGAGCGGATTCGAAAGCGCGCTGAAGAAGAACTTGGACTCCAAAATCCGAGCGCTGCCCCGAAGTGGCTGCGAGTTGATTCCGAGAAAGCGCGTGAAGTAGAAGAAGCGTTACCGAAGCGATAATGGCAGACAACAACAATATACCGTCTCAACCGTCATCAGCCGCCGGACCGGATGCCGGCGCGTTCAAGCAATCCAAGGGGCGCCTGATCACCCTGAAGCTGGTCTTCGCGTTGTTCTTCGTCGTTGTCGTGGGACGTCTTGTACAGGTCCAGATTCTCGATTCGGCAAAGTATCAGACCATTGCCCGCAAGCAGTACGAGGAGACATTTGTTCTCCCGGCTGTCCGCGGCAACATCTATGATCGCAGCGGCAATGTGCTGGTTTCCAATTCGGTGCTTCTCTCGTTCGCAGCCGATCCGAAGTTCGTTGGCGAGAGCGCGGATGACGTGGCTGAGAAATTTTCGAGCGTCTTCGGGAAGCCCCGCTCGTACTATCTCGCGAGGTTGCACAGCACAAACGCCTCCGGTTCATCAAAACGGTTCGTTTGGCTGGAGCGGCGAGTTCGTCCCGAGATCGCGAAACGGCTTGAGTCCTCTAAGCTCGGCGGCATTGTGTTGGTGAACGAACCGAAACGATTGTACCACTACGATGACGTGGCCGGCACGTTGGTCGGTTTCACGGACGTAGACAACAAAGGCATCTCAGGACTTGAGCTTCAGTTTGACGAGTACTTGAGGGGGAAAAACGGATCGGTCGTTATGCAGCGTGATGGTTTGGGGCGCGCGCGCCCGTCCGTCGACTATCCTCGCGTCAACCCGCACGATGGATATCATCTTACACTTACCATCGACCTCGCGTACCAATCCATTGTCGAAGAGGAACTGAAGAAGGGCGTGGCCGTGAACAAAGCGGACGCGGGTCTCGCTGTGATGCTGAATCCAAAGACGGGTGAGATTCTCGCGCTCGCCAACATACCGGGACTCAATCCGAACGAGCTGAGCTCCTATGGCATCAACGCAGCGCGCAACCGCGTCGTAACCGACATCTTTGAGCCGGGATCGGTCTTCAAAGTCGTCACCGCTTCTGCAGCATACGAACACCACATCGTGAGTCCCGAAAAGCGGTTCAACGCCGAGCACGGCACCTATCGCGTTGCGCTTCCCGGCGGCAAAATCCGCCCGATAAGGGACTCTCACGAATATGACTGGATTTCGTTTCAGGAAGCCATTGAGTATTCAAGCAATATCGTCATGGCGAAAGTCGGTCCGAACATCGGCGCGGAGCGGTTCTACCGACAAGCTCGCGACTTCGGCTTCGGGATTCCGACGGGCATTGAGTTCCCGGGCGAAGCGCGCGGCAGGCTGAAGAAACCCTTTGAGTGGTCAGGAACGACTCTTCAGACTCTCGCCTTCGGCTACGAAGTTGCTGTGACTCCCCTGCAGATTGCATGTTCGTATGCCGCTGTTGCGAACAAGGGTGTGCTGATGAAACCCTTCATCGTCTCCCGAGTACAAACCAACGATGACGAGGTGATCGTTGAGCAACGCCCCCAGATGATTCGAAAGGTCATCTCATCCGAAACTGCAGATCTTCTGACGCAAGCGTTTGAAGGCGTCGTCGAACGTGGGACGGCAACTGAAGTCCGTATCCAGGGCGTACGGGTTGCTGGAAAAACGGGAACGTCCCGGCAGGTCATCAGCGGCAAATATGGTGACGGAAACTACACGGCTTCGTTCGTCGGCTTTTTCCCTGCCGAGGATCCTCAACTCGTCGGTCTCGTGATGCTCGATAAGCCTCGAGCGCGAGGCTATTACGGCGGATTCACGAGCGGACCCGTCTTCCGTGCGATAGCCGAACGGATCATCAACACCACGGGACGTTTCACGAAGAGGCCGGAACCCAAAGAACAAGGTCACCCAAAAAACGGCATCAGTGTTCCGGATGTGCGAACGCTCCAGATCGGTATTGCGAGCAAGATACTGGAAGGTCAAGGACTGAAGGCACAAGGGATCGGCACGGGAGACATCGTTGTGCGTCAGGTGCCTGAAGCGGGGAAGCGTCTTGAAGCCGGGGACGTGGTTCAGCTTGTCTTGAACAGCACGGAAGCGGACGAGAAGAGCGGGAAGGTCGTCGTGCCCGATCTACGCGGTATGAGCTTGCGGCGCGCAATCAACAGGCTGGTCGTTGACGATTTTGATGTAAACGTGCGCGGCTCAGGGGTCGTAGTGGAACAAATCCCCGCAGCGGGACGGAAAGTACAAGCCGGCGTAACCATCCACTTGGTGTGTGAGCCGCGCACGCTCGTTTCAGCCGTGCTGTATTGAACACTGTATGCGATTAGCCCAGCTTCTCGAAGGCGTTCAGGTATCGAAGTTGTTTCAAACTATGTCTGGCCGCTTTGTCGTGACCCACGACGTTGAGGTCCGCCGCATTCAGTACGACTCTCGCAAGGTCGAACGGAGCGACTGCTTTGTGGCCATTCGCGGAATGGGAGTGGATGGGCATCGCTTTATCGAAGCTGCGATCGACAAAGGCGCGGCTGTGGTCGTCATGGACAGTGACGCTGCATTGCCGGATTCGTTGTTCTTGCACGCAGGTGTAATCAAGGTCGTTGTGCCCGACAGCCGCAAGGCGCTCGCGGTGATGTCGGCAAACTACTACGGCCATCCGTCCAAGAGCATGACGATGGTTGGCGTGACAGGAACGAACGGCAAAACGACCACAACGCACATCATCAAGTCGATCCTTGAGGCCTCAGGTCAGCCCGTGGGATTAGTTGGAACGATCGAGTACAAGATTGGCAACGACGTGATCCCTGCATCGCACACAACACCTGAGTCGTTGGAGCTTAACGAGCTACTCGCGCGAATGGTACAGTCAGGATGTACTTCAGTCTCAATGGAGGTCTCCTCGCACGCGCTCCACCAGTCACGAGTGTATGGCCTCAAATACGACGTTGCAGTGTTTACCAATCTCACGCAAGATCACCTTGATTACCACGGCTCGATGGATGAGTATTTCCGAGCAAAGAGGCTGCTGTTTGATGGATTGTCGGACGATGCCTGGGCAGTAACCAACGTTGAGGACGAGTGGGGTTTAGAGATCACCCATTCAAGCGCCGCGCGCCGGTTAACGTACGGTGAGAGCGCCTCGGCGGACGTGCAGGCAAGGGACATTCATCTCTCCATCGATGGAACGTCGTTCGCCATTCAGTACGGCGGCCAAACAACAACGATCTCTTCATCGCTTGTGGGGCGATTCAATGTGTACAACATTCTCGCCGCATTCTCAGCCGGGATCGCCTTAGGATTGCCGACAGCTGTTATCGCCAAAGGAATCACGGCAGTGAAGAGTGTTCGCGGTCGATTCGAGCGGGTCTCATCTCCCGAAGGCTGGACTGCCATTATTGATTATGCGCATACGCCCGACGCGTTGGAAAAATGCCTGCGGACGATTCACGACGTATTGCCTAAGGCGAACCGCGGCAGAATCATCACAGTCTTCGGCGCAGGTGGCGACCGTGATCGAACGAAGCGGCCGTTGATGGGAAAAGTGGCGAGCAGCCTGAGCGATGTGACCATCGTGACCTCCGATAACCCCCGGACGGAAGATCCCCAGCGAATCATTGACGACATCGTTCAGGAAGTACCCGGCAATGTACGAATGATCCAAGAAGCAGACCGGCGGACAGCAATAGAGAAGGCACTGCAACAGGCAAAAGCGGGGGACGTCGTGCTCATCGCCGGCAAGGGGCACGAGGACTATCAGGTGATTGGCAGAGAGAAGATCCACTTTAGCGATCGCGAAGTAGTTGAGGAGTTCATCCGCTCGTGAAGTTGACACGGAACGACATACTGAGCATTCCACACCTGCAGGCTCTCGGGTTTGAGAAAGTCGAGAATTTCACCTGCACCGGTGTCTCCACCGACTCCCGTTCCATTCAGCAGGGTGATCTTTTCATCGCCGTCCACGGGGAGACGTTTGACGGTCACAATTTTATTACGAAAGCCATCGAGTCCGGTGCACGTGCGATCATCGCCGATGTAAAATGGGCAGATGCGAATACCATCTTGCTCTCCAGCTTGACCGTGCCTCGATTGATCGTCGAGAACACTGTGCACGCTCTTGGTCAGTTGGCCTGCTTGTATCGACGTCGGTTCAAGCTTCCCGTCATTGCCATCGGCGGCAGCAACGGAAAGACGACAACGAAAGACATGATCGCCGCCGTGCTGCGGTCGAAGTACAAGGTCCTGAGCACAGAGGGTAATCTCAACAACCACATTGGTGTCCCCCAAACTCTCTTCCGACTGGAGAGGAGACATCAGGTCGCTGTCATCGAAATCGGCACGAACCATTTCGGTGAAATCGCATACCTGTGCTCAATCATCGAGCCCACGTATGCTCTCATCATCAACATCGGCCGCGAGCACCTGGAGTTTTTTGGATCGCTGGATGGAGTCGCGAAAGCCGAAGGCGAGGTGTTCGACTGGCTGCGCAAGCATCGCGCATCCACTGCCGTCGGGTTTGTCAATTACGATGATGCTCGCGCCGGCAAACTGGCAAAAGGCATCAAGAGAACGGTGACATACGGATTCGGGACGCAATCGGTTGGCGTTAAGGGAAAAGTTCTTTCCTTAAACGAATTCGCTTGTCCCCGACTCGAGGTCAGGCCGAAAAGCAAAAAGTCGTTTGTCATTGGACTGCCCGCGCCCGGACAACACAACGCTCAAAATGCTCTCGCTGCTGCTGCCGTAGGCCTGTTCTTTAAAGTGCCCGCCGCAAAAATCCGGAAATCGTTGTCCTCCTTCATCGGAGCCAACAAACGCATGCAGCTTCTCAAGCTGAACGGCATTACTGTTCTGAACGATACGTACAACGCGAATCCGGATTCCGTGTTGGCTGCATTCAAAACTTTGAAGTCGGCAAAGGCAGCCGGAAAGAAAATCGCCGTGCTTGCGGATATGCTCGAGCTCGGCAACGATGCTATCGAAGAACACCGTCGCATCGGCCAGGTCGCTGAGAACCATGGCATCGAGTACTTATTGACGTTCGGGACTCTTGCCAAGCATATCCACGATGCCGCGACAACGAAATTCAAAGCTCATTACGATCAGAAGAACATGTTGTCGGAATATCTGGCTGAGCTCCTCGCGGAGGGGGATATGGTATTGATCAAAGGTTCGCGCGGCATGAAGATGGAAGATGTCGTAGCGTTCCTCACCGAGCGGTTCACAGGCGCGGGAAGCGCACCGGGACAAGCGGCATAAGGCTGAAGCCTCGCATGCTTTATTATCTGCTCACATATCTCGACAAGCAGTTTGATATACCGGGTTTCGGTGTCTTCCGGTATCTCACGTTTCGAGCCGGTGCTGCTGCTGTTACGGCGTTGGTTGTCGCTTTTTGGCTGGGACCCAGCATCATTCGGAAGCTTCGCGAGCATCAGATCGGCGAAGCAGCAAAACTTGAAGCACCTAAGACTCACCTGAGCAAGGCAGGCACCCCGACGATGGGCGGCCTCATTGTGCTTGCCGCCTTGGTGATCCCCGCAATCTTGTGGGCGGACATCAAGAACATGTATGTGGTTCTGATTTTGTTTGTGACCGTTGCGTTAGGCACGGTCGGATTTCTCGACGACTACCTCAAGGTTGTGAAGAAGAAGCCCCGAGGCTTGATCGGCCGATACAAGATTGTCGGTCAGGTGGTTGTGGGTCTCGTCGTTGGCAGCGTCATCTACTTCTTTCCTGAATGGATGGACGCAAGCCTTGCTGCGATGAAGTCCAAGACGACGGTACCATTCTTCAAGAATCTAGAATTCGACCTTGGGTGGTTCTACATCCCGACTGTCATATTCATCATTACTGCGACATCGAATGCCGTGAACCTCACCGACGGGCTCGACGGTCTTGCCATAGGGACTGTAGGGATTGTTGGCCTGACGCTTGCGATCATTGCCTACATTTCCGGACACGCCGAATGGAGCCAGTACCTCACGATCCCGCATCTGCGTGGAAACGGTGAGCTTGCAATTTTCTGCGCAGCGCTCGTCGGCGCAGCGCTTGGCTTCCTATGGTTCAACTCGTACCCTGCGCAGGTGTTTATGGGCGATACGGGATCGCTAGCACTCGGCGGCGTCATCGGCGCAATGTGTGTGCTCATCAAGAAAGAATTGCTGCTGCCAACGCTGGGCGGCGTATTTTTGATGGAAACGCTGTCCGTGATTATTCAACGGACGTACTTCAAGTACACGAAGAAGAAATATGGTGAAGGGCGTCGCGTGTTCAAGATGGCGCCAATCCATCACCACTTTGAATTGCTTGGGTGGCCTGAGCCGAAGATCGTCACGCGATTTTACATCATCGCGATTCTCTTAATGATTCTGAGTCTCGCAACGTTCAAGGTCCGGTGAGCAAATCAGCCGGGAGGAACCATGCAGGAAGACTTCACGGTCGGTTGGGGAACGCTTGCCCTGATTAACGCAGCCATCGCTCAGTCCAAGAACCGAGGCGCTGCCACCTGGCTCGTCGCCTCCCTTTTTCTGGGACCAGTTGCGACCGCCCTGTTAGTTCTGCTTCCGAGATACGAAGCTACACCTGAGGCCATCGAACGCGAGAAGAAGACCGAGAGAATTCTCGGCATCATCAATATTGTGCTGGTCTCGCTCATCATCCTCGCCATTGCCGTCGCTGTGGTGAGGAAATACTGGTTTTGAGAATACCTCTCGGATCGATGAGTTCCAGAACGGATTTTCGCGTCAAATGGATGTTTTACAGCTCCGAAACAGAAAAGTCAGCGTCATCGGCGCCGCGCGGAGCGGTGTCGCGGTGGCCAAGCTCTTGCAGTCCGAGGGCGCGAAGCTTTTCGTCAGCGACAAGCAGCAAGCCGAAAAACTGAAAGCTGAAGCTCAGTCGCTCTCACAATCAGGCATTGCATATGAATTCGGCGAGCATACAAATCGAGTGTATGATTGTTCTTTGATGGTTCTCAGCCCGGGCGTTCCCAGCAACGCTCCTGTGGTAGTCAACGCCCAACAACGCGGTATCAAGATCGTCAGCGAGGTTGAGGTAGCAAGTTGGTTCTGTCGTTCACCGATTGTGGCCGTCACTGGCTCCAATGGAAAAACAACCACGACAACACTGATCGGGAGAATCCTCGGCGATGCAAAGAAAAAACACGCAGTTGCGGGTAACATTGGGACGGCATTCTCATCCGTCGTTCTGGAGCTGGCTGCTGCAGATATTGTAGTTTTGGAAATAAGCAGCTTTCAGCTCGACCATTGCGAGACGTTTCGGCCGCAGATCGCGGTGATCCTGAACATCACGCAGAACCATATGGATCGCTATGAGAACTCGATGGAACGGTACGCGGCAGCGAAGGCACGGATTTTTATGAATCAAACCGCGGACGATGTTTTGATTTATGACGCCGACGACGAGTGGACTGCTCGGGCGGTTCAGCAGGCACGATGCAGATTGATACCCTTCAGCATCAAGCGCAAGTTGGATGAAGGTGCCTTCATTGAGGAGGGCAAGTTGGTGACAGTCGTGAGGGGGAAGCGAGATGAGATTATCAATGTGGACCGAATCAGCATCAAGGGTCCTCACAACCTCTATAATGCGATGGCGTCAACGATAGCTGGGCAATTGATGGGTGTTGGAACACCTTCGATCCGCGCAACATTGAAGAACTTCAAAGGTGTGGAGCATCGGCAGGAATTTGTGCGCGAAGTGAATGGCGTCCGCTACTACAACGATTCAAAAGCAACGAGCGTGGATGCCGTGTGGTACGCTCTTCAAGCATTCGATCGACCCATCGTGCTGATGCTTGGCGGGCGGGACAAAGGAAACGACTATTCCCGGATTTTCGATTTGGTTCGAGCGAAAGCGCGAGCGATCGTCGCGATAGGGGAATCGGCCGACAAAGTAGAGAAAGCATTCTCCGGTTTTATGAACGTCAAGCGAGCGAACTCGATTGACGAAGCCGTGCTGACAGCGCAGAGCTTGGCTCAGCCGGGAGATGTTGTTCTTCTCTCCCCGGCTTGCGCGTCGTTCGACTGGTTTGAGAATTTCGAGCAGCGGGGAAAG
The DNA here is from genome assembly GCA_038043105.1 of Bacteroidota bacterium. Lineage (GTDB taxonomy): Bacteria > Bacteroidota > Ignavibacteria > UBA10030 > UBA10030 > VGWB01. The sequence goes on along the minus strand of JBBTCR010000136.1, from coordinate 8,007 downwards.
GTATTTAAGGAGCTTGTGAAGAATCTATGATCCCAGGAAGATGTCCGACTTCTCACATCGATAAGCTCATGGTAGAAGTCGGACATCTCAAGAGATGACCAAATCCCAACGCAACCATATTGACCTTGCGACACTGATCGCCGTCCTCACACTGATGGTGTTGAGTCTCGGTGTAGTATACAGCGCTTCGGCGACGTGGGCAATGGAGAAGTTTGGCGAAAGCAATCGCCTGTTGAATCTCCACGCGCTCAAGGTGTTGCTGGGTCTTGTCGCACTCTTCGTCGGCATGACGATTGATTACAAGAAACTCAGGAAGCTCACGAAGCTGGCCGTCATCATCTCAATCGTGTTTCTGAGTATCACGCTTATGCTCGGCGGCGAAGTGAAGGGAGCAGCGCGCTGGCTGCGCTTTGGTGGATTGAGTTTTCAGCCGTCGGAGTTGGCAAAATTCGCGCTCCTCTTCCACCTCTGCTCGCTGATTTCCACAAAGGGGGAAGCGATCAAGGACCTCAGGAAAGGTTTCCTCCCGATGATGATCTGGATAGGAAGCGTGGCGGGTCTTGTGCTGCTGCAACCGAATTTCAGCACGGGGGCAATGGTTATCCTGATCAGCCTGGTGATGTTGTTCATCAGTCGGGCACGGTTCACCCATCTCTTTGCAACACTTGGTGCCGCCCTTCCACTCTTGGCCGGCCTCGCTCTCACACACCCCCATGTGATGCAGCGAATCAATTCATTCATCAATGGGAGCTCGAGCAGCGGCAAGCTGAATTATCAGCTCTTGCAAGGAATCATCGGTTTCGGCAACGGTAATGTACTCGGCGTGGGTCCTGGACTCAGCAAGCAGCGCGATTTCTTCTTGCCCGAATCGTATGGTGACTTCGTGTTCTCAATCGTTGGAGAGGAATACGGTTTTCTCGGCACAATGTTTTTTATGGCGTTGTTCCTCTTCCTTATGCTGCGCGGGTTCAAGATTGCAAAGTTCGCGCGCGATGATTTTGGTCGCCTACTCGCCATCGGCATCACTAGCGCCATTACCCTGTATGCTCTGGTGAATGCCGGTGTCACACTCGGCATTCTTCCGACAACCGGCCTACCGATGCCGTTTGTCAGTTACGGCGGATCATCGCTTGTCTTCACGTCCTTTGCTATCGGCGTGCTGCTCAATATCTCCGCGCAAACGGATCTGCATCCGCGCGCGGTCAAGACGCCGGAACCGGCTGCCACGGGGCAGCAATTGGAAGACAAGACCGTGAAAGTGTACTAAAGGCCGATGTGGCTAAGCAGAGCCCAAAGATCCTCGTTGCCGGAGGCGGAACAGGCGGACATCTCTTTCCTGCTCTCGCCATCGCAGACGAGATCAAGAAGCTTCGTCGGGACGCGGAAATTCTCTTCATCGGGACGAAAGGAAAGATCGAGGCACGCGTTGTTCCGCAGCGCGGATATCCGTTTCAGACTATTTGGATCAGCGGGTTTCATCGGAGACTAACAATCGACAATCTCCTGTTCCCGCTCAAAGTTGTCGTTTCACTGATCCAGTCGCTCTTTGTCATACGGCGCTTTCAGCCTGACGTCGTCATCGGAACCGGCGGGTACGTCTGTGGGCCGATTCTCTACGTAGCGTCGGTACTGGGTATCCCGACCGTCGTGCATGAGTCCAACAGTTATCCTGGTGTCACGACGCGACTGCTCGCTAAACGTGCGACGAAGCTTTTCATCGCTTTCGAAGCAACAAAGCGTTGGCTTCAGCGCTTGGACAATGTCGAGTTGGTCGGAACACCAACTCGGGACTCACTTGGGTCGATTTCGAGAGATGCGGGAAGGCAATTTTTCGGGCTCGCTCCTGAGAAGAAAACCGTTTTGGTGTTTGGTGGCAGCCTCGGCGCAGCATCAATAAACAGCGCTGTGCTGGAATTGCTCGACGATTTGCTCGCTGCCGGAATTCAGTTCATTTGGCAAACCGGTCAGTCTGAGTATCTGAGAGTGAGTCAGGCTCTTGGCGGCAGGTCGGTCGGTTGGATCGGGCCGTTCATTGATAAGATGGAATACGCATTTGCGGCAGCGGATGTGGCTACGTGCAGGTCTGGTGCGACTACGCTTGCGGAGCTGACGCGCATCGGTAAGCCTGCGATCTTGGTTCCTTATCCTCACGCTGCGGCTGACCACCAAACCTACAACGCCCGGTCAATGGCGGATGGGGGCGCGGCATTGATGATACCTGATAACGAGTTGTCTCAGAAGCTGAAATCGGTCGTACTCGACCTTCTCAATGACGAATCGAGAATCGGTCAGATGAGCAAGGCGAGCTTGCGACTTGGGAGGCCCGAGGCAGGGCGAGTCATCGCGGAAAAGACCCTGGCGCTCATCAGTTAGGTAATCATATCGATGGAGATGGTGTTCAAATACAAACTCGATTTCTACTACCAGCAGGCATTGCTGTATCTGCTTGTGTTTTTCTTGTACGCGGGGATCAAAGGGAGTTTTTTTGAGGACCAGTTTAGCTTCGTCTTCAAAGATCCGATCGTGTACATCATGATCCTCTTCGTGGCGATGTCGCTTGTGACGCTCGTTCTGAACCTGTTCCGGAATCGGCGACTCATTATCACCGAGGATCGATTTGTCTTTCAGACCCGCTACCGGCAACGCGAGATTAAATTGTCTGACATCGAGTGGATGCACATCGGTCGTGAAATGCTTGTACAGACGGCCGGGCGGTTTCAGTTGATCATTTTCAAGCTTACGGGGCGAAAGCGGTTGTTTCGAATCCGTGTGGGACGATACGAGCGCGACCGCGAGTTGATCACGGAGATGGAGCGCATTGCCCAGCATGTTCCAAAAGGAAAGCGGCGAAGATTTGGAATGAGGAGAAGGAAGGCGGTTTAAAGGCAGAATCCAGGAGACAGAAGCCAGAAGACAGAATGCAACGGAAACCGGCCAAGACGTTTGAGGATCTCATGGTAGGGAGAAAGCTGAAGAAGGAATTCAGAAGTCAGAATCGAGTAGTCAGAATACAGGAGAAAGAATGGGAAGAAGCCCGGCGAAAACATTTGAAGATCTGATTGTCTGGCAGAAAGCTCACCGGTTTGTTCTGGCGGTCTATCGATTCAGCGATGCTTTTCCCAAGAGCGAGACGTACGGCTTGACATCTCAACTTCGACGTGCTACGATCTCAATCGCCGCCAACATCGCGGAAGGTTTCAGGAAAAAAGGAAGAGTGGACAAAGCACGATTTATGAATATCAGCCAGGGTTCCGTCGAGGAATGTCGCTACTATCTGATTCTGTCTAGAGACCTTGGTTATGGCCAAAGCCAGGAATTGAGCTTTAAGCTGGAGGAGGTTAGCAAACTCCATAACAGCTATCGCTCCGCCATTCTGGATTCTGACTCCTGACTTCTGGGTTCTGAATTCTATCACAGATTCATCACGGTTTTGCATGTTTTCCTCCATCAAAAAAATCCACTTCGTCGGCATCGGCGGGATTGGCATGAGCGGCATCGCCGAGATTCTTCTCGATCAGGGCTTCAAGGTGAGTGGCTCCGACAAGGGACTCTCTGAAGTCACAGAACGCTTGCAAACGCTTGGTGCGACAGTCTTTGAAGGGCACCGTGCCGAACACATCGCTGGCGATGTTGATGCTCTCGTATACTCTTCGGCAGTGTCATTTGATAATCCAGAGGTTCTCGAGGCTCAACGACGGAAGATACCCGTCATCCGCCGTGCGGAAATGCTTGCCGAAGTGATGCGATTAAAATACGGCATCGGTATCGCGGGCACGCATGGCAAAACAACGACGACCTCAATGATCAGCCTGGTGCTGATGGAAGGAGAACTTGATCCTACGGTGATCGTCGGCGGAAAGCTTAGCGGCTTGGGCGGCACGAACGCGCGACTCGGTCACGGTGAGTTCATCGTAGTCGAGGCCGATGAATTTGATCGCTCCTTCCTCTCCATTACACCCACGATAGCGGTCCTGACGACGCTGGAGACAGATCACCTTGACTGCTATCGCGACTTGGAGGATATCAAAGGCGCATTCATCCAGTTTGCGTCAAAAGTGCCGTTTTATGGATTCGTCGTGCTCTGTCTCGACGAGCCCGCGCTCCTCGACATCATGCCGCAACTGAGCAAGAAGAAAATCATCACATACGGGTTGAATCCACAGGCAGATGTGCAGGCGGTCGATATCCGACACAAGGATAATGCTTCAACCTTCACCCTTGTTCGTGGCGGCTCCGATCTCGGACACCTCACGCTTCAGGTTCCGGGAAAACATAATGTCCAGAACTCACTCGCAGCAATCGCCGTGGGCCTTGAGCTAGGAGTTCCATTTCAAAAGGTCAAAGCCGGCATTGAGAAATTCGCCGGTGTGTACCGCCGCTGGGAGAAGAAGGGCGAGAGCGCGGGGATTACACTCTATGACGATTATGCGCACCATCCGACCGAGTGTCGAGCCACGTTGGCTGGTGCAAAAGCCGGCTGGAGACGGCGCGTCGTATGCGTATTCCAGCCACACCTCTATACTCGCACGCGCGACTTCTACGAGGAATTCGGCAAATCGTTCTTGCTCTCTGATGTCCTCATCGTAACGGATGTGTATCCCGCCCGAGAGGAACCAATCCAGGGTGTGAGCGGTGAGCTGATTGTCGACGCGGCAAAGCGATTCGGACACAAGGATGCTCACTATGTTTCAGACAAGAAACAGATCCCGAGCTATCTGAAATCGATTGTAAGAAGCGGTGACATCGTCATCACCATGGGGGCTGGAGATATTTGGAAGTATGGGGAAGAATTTTTGAAAATGCTAAAACGTTAATTAGTTAACTCGTTAACTGGTTAATTGGCAGCCGTCTTGGCTAATTAACCATTCACCAAATAACCAATCACCAAAATGGTTTCTCTAACCGACATCAAACAGTTTTTCCGCGGCTACATTGCGATCAATGAGCCGATGTCCAAGTACACCTCGATGCGTGTAGGTGGACCGGCAGACTACTATCTGGAGCCAGCGGACAAGCTCGATCTCGTCGAAATCGTAAAGTATCTCCAGAAGAATAATTTCCCCTGCCTGACCCTCGGCAGAGGAAGTAACCTCCTGATCAGCGATGATGGTTTGCGCGGTGCAGCAATCAACCTTGAAGCATGTCTCTCGAATGTACGCGTGGAGGATGACTTTGTAAGTGCCGAGGCTGGCGTGCACATGGCAAAATTTGTGGACTTCTGCATTCAGAACAGCCTGGTAGGTGTGGAGATGCTAGCGGGAATTCCCGGCAGCGTCGGCGGCGCCATTGTCATGAACGCTGGCGCGCACGGTGGCGAAACTTCTGATCATGTTGTTGAGGTTGAGGTTCTACGCAATGGCCAGATCCAAATGGTTAAAAAAGAAGAGGCAAAGTTCGCTTACCGTCAATCAAGTTTCGCACACGACATTGTGCTCAGTGCAAGCTTCCAGCTAGCTAAGGGAAACAAGGAAGAACTCATGGCCCGTCGACGGGAGTTCATTTTGAAGCGCAATGTCACGCAACCGCTGAACCTGCCCAATTCGGGGAGCATGTTCAAGAACCCGCCGGGCACATACGCTGCCAAACTGATTGAGCAAGCGGGATTAAAAGGGAAGCGTGTCGGCAACGCGCAGATTTCCGAAAAGCATGGCAACTTCATTGTCAATCTGGGAGGCGCGAAAGCGTCTGATGTCTGGACACTAGTCGATCTAGCCAGGCGTACGGTGCACCAAAACACGGGTATTCTCCTTGAACTCGAAGTGAAGTTCGTTGGCTTTCCCAACGAGGTAAAACGCGAAGTCGCATGAACGCAAGCCGATCACTCAAATATGGTCTCATCACGCTCTTGGTCGTCGCTGCCGGGCTGATCGTTTCTGCCAATCTCTGGAAAATCAGTTTGAAGGTGCGGCGCGTGACGGTTGAGGGAAATCGCATCGTCGAAACCGCGGAGATCATGCAGCTGGTCAGAATCCAGACGAACGCTCAGCTCCAGGATATCGATCTTACAGCTGTTCGAAAGGACATTCTCAGCCATCACTTCATTAAAGACGCGATTGTGAAGCGGGACCTCCCGGCGACATTGAAAATTACCATTACCGAGCGTGTCCCGCTGGCGATCGTCAACAGTGCAGAGCTACTCTACCTCGATGAGGACGGTGTTGTGCTTCCTCACTCGATCTCAAGACAGTTGTTCGATCTGCCCGTCTTATCGGGAATATCATCGGAAATCGCACTCGCCCCCGGCGTGACCATGAGCAATCCCGACGTCCACGAGGCGTTGCAGATCCTTGCGACTTCGAAGTTCGTCAGCAAGGAGTTGTATCACCTTATTTCCGAGGTGCGACTGAGGAATGGTGGCGATATTGTGCTCTATGCAGCCGAGCGGGGCGTGCCGATTATCTTTGGCCGAGGCGACATCGCAAACAAGTTGGTGCGGCTTGAAGCCTTCTGGAATGACATCGTTCGGGAGCGGGGTTCGGAGTATTTGCAGTACGTCGACCTACGATTCGACGATCAAGTTGTTGTTCGCTGGAATCAGAAACAGGGGTAGACCGGCAACCCATGCTCTGGGTTAGTGTGCCAGCCTAAGGGCGAGAGAACGCCGGTCAACAATTTCCTTAAGGACCGAAAGGGAGAATACGCTGTATGACAAGTGATATTGCAGTCGGTTTAGACATCGGAACGACGAAGGTCTGCGCAATTGTAGCCGCACCGGATGAAACGCATCCCGGTAAGCTCAATATCCTCGGAATCGGTCGCGCCGCATCCGACGGGTTGACACGCGGCGTTGTGACAAACATCGAGAAGACCGTCCGATCGATCCAAATGGCAGTCGCTGATGCCCAGGCGCAGTCGGGCGTGAAGATTACCTCCGTCACGGTCGGCATCGCGGGCGATCATATCCAAAGCTTCCAGAGCCGCGGTGTTGTGGCAATTAGCCGTCAGGAGAATGAGATCACACAGGAAGATGTTGATCGCCTCATTGAAGACACCAAGCGCGTTGCTCTTCCGTCCGATCGAAAGATCATTCACGTGATTCCACAGCAGTTTATTGTTGATGGCCAGGATGGGATTTACGATCCCGTCGGGATGTCCGGCGTTCGCATGGAAGCCGTTGTCCACATCATCACAGGGCTTGTGACCGCCGCTCAGAACATCTACAAATGCATTCAGAGAGCCGGCTTGCACGTGAACGACATGGTGCTCGAGCCACTCGCTTCAAGCTACGCGGTTCTTGACGATGAGGAAAAGGAAGTCGGCGTGGCGCTGCTCGATATCGGTGGGGGCACGACCGACCTTGCCGTCTTTGAAGAGCGCACCATCCGCCACACTGCCGTGATTGGCATCGCCGGCAAGAAAGTGACGGACGACATCCGCAAAGGTCTTGGCATCCTGACAGAACAGGCTGAAAGGATCAAACAAGAGCATGGCTACGCGTACATGCCCGCTATCGTGAACAATGAGCCGATTATTCTACCGGGAATCGGCGGACGGCCTCCCATCGAGATCGACAAAAAGTTGCTCTGTCAGGTCATTCAACCTCGTATGGAAGAAATTCTCGAGATCGCTTCGATGGAAATTAAGCGGTCGGGCTATTCCAAACACCTCTCGGCGGGTGTGGTGCTGACCGGCGGTGGCTCTCTCGTTAAGGCAACTGCAGATCTTGCACGCGAGGTGTTGGGAATGCCTGTGAAGATCGGAATCCCCTCGGGATTTGGAGGGGGGCTCATCCACGAAATCGAAAACCCGATCTATGCCACGGGCGTCGGTTTGGTGATGCACGAGTTGAAACATCGAGACCGTTCCGCCATCACCATGAGCATGGGCAATGGAAAAGGGAAGGGTTCGGTGAAAAACATCTTCAATCGCATGAAGACGTGGTTTGATGAGTTGTGAGTCAGACGGCAGTAAGCAGATGACAGATAGCAGACAACGCTGAGTTGTAGGGAGAATGCAGCAGGCAGTCAGCAGTGGGCGCTCAAGTGGCGCGGCTTCAAGGACGCCTAC
>JBBTCR010000135.1:0-2277 GCA_038043105.1 Bacteroidota bacterium | reverse complement strand
CTCGCGGCTGTAGTAGCTGAGAAGAAGCGCCGCGCCACCGTCGAAAGCAGAGCAAGAAAAATGTCAGAGAAAACCACGACGATGACGCCAACCGCAGCCAGTGCAACAATGGCGCCAAACAGAAGCAATTTCCTTTTTTCCTGCCGATTACCGAGTAGCAAGAGGACCGCCGCCCCGAGCAAAGTCCCAAGCCAGTATCCCCGAGAAAAAGTGAAGATGAGCGACAGGGAGAAAAAGGGCACGATGAAGAGGCAAGCGACCTGCACCCACCGATTGGATGTCGTCATCCATAGGGCAAGGGCGGCCAGGATCACAGCCATAAACAACGGCTCGTTCGCCGTCTGCCTGGCTCCGACAAGTTGCCAGACATACATGGCAACCGCTGTGCCGGATCGATACTCGTACAGATTCTTCATCGCAATCGCCAAGGAGACCAATAAGAACGCGCCGTAGACGATCTTCCGGCCTTTCGCGGTGGCCAGGGCTTCACGCAGGGGGAAGTAAAAGAGGAGCGCGGCGAACACGACGAACTCTCGCACCCACAGGAACAGCTTGTTGCCGCCGGCTGCAGCGGGGACTATCGAAAAAGCCGCCAACAACAGAAAAATCAGAAGGAGCCGATCACCGGGCACGCTCAAGAGCTTCTGCCTTTTTACGAAAAGGGCGTCGACAAGCCACAAGACGAGCATGCCGTAGAAAAAAATGGCAAAGACGATTTCCGACGCTGCCACTCCTTCCGTTCTCTGGAAAAAAAGCGCCGCATGGCCCAGGATAGCGAGCGGTATCCATGCAAGCAAAGAAGTGGCGCAGAGATACAGGATCCAACTCCCGATGATCGCAAGAGGCAAATAGAAGATCTCGCCTGTCCACACCCAAAGGGAAATAAGCAGGATCTGAAAAACAAGAAACAGGAGAAGCGGGAACCGCCTGGTGCTTGGAAGCCCCTTCGCTTGAGGGAACAGGCTTCCCGCATCAACAAGTTGGCCCTGCATCATTTCCCCCGCAGCCGGAAGACTGATCGGAGAATCGCATAGCGGTTAGGCGATTCCCGCTTGAGCTCACCGACACGTTCCCAGATTGCATAGAAGGTCAGCGTCAACAGAGCAGCTGAAAGCGTCGACAAGATGACGATGAGTGACCGTTTTGGTTTAGCTTTTTTCTCTGCAGGGACAGCCCAGTCCAGGACGAGAGCTACCGAGCTTTCCCGTTGTTCATCCACTTTTGCCTGTTCATAGAGAGGAAGGGCGAACTCCAGCAATTTGCTTTGGATCTCCAGGTCGCGCTGGAGGCGAAAGTACTGCATCGTGAGCTCTGGGACTTTCTGAAAGGGCACGAACGACGAGAGCACCTTGCCACTCAATGCCTCAGTGAGAGAATAGATGCCGTATCGCCGCTGAAATGCTTTGAGGCTATCTTCAGCACGTCTGAGATCCTCCAAGACCAAGACGTAGCGCTTCTCGATGAAGACCCGGCTCTCCTTCGCCTCCTGAGAACTCAGGGTTCTGCTCAGCTTGTTCAAGACCTCCACGTAGTAGTTTGCCATGTCTGCTGCGCGAACCGGATCCGTGTCGAGCACGGAGATGCTGACGTGACCCTCATCTGCGACAATCACGTCAACATTACTTTCGAGCTCCTTAATTGCCTTCTCCATCGATGAGTCAGTGATCTCATAGGCTTCCAAGAGGTTGAATTTACGAACCACAGCCTCCTTCGCGCTTCTGCTCTCGAGGATAGAAAGATAATTATAGGACTCCCTCCGGCCGCTCAATCCACCCAAACTGCGGATGGGCGAGATGTCTTTGATCGCGGCGCTGATCGTGCCTAGAGACCCGAGAAACCCGGACTCTCGAGGAGGAAGAACCGTTGCAGTGCTCGCGTACCAATTCGGGAGGTAAAGACTGATGACAAGTGATACCACAGCGGCCAGGAAGCCACAGATCAACAGTGGGCGGCGCGCTCTCCCCACTAGACCTAGGAGCCAAAAGAGGAGGCTTTCGCGCGACCCTGAAACCTGAGAGGCAGTTTGGGACTCAGCCATATGTTTTCATTCTAACGTGAATAGGGAGTGCAATGTTACTTTGAAAGATTAATGATCAGTGCGATGAAATACCCTGTTGCGGCAATCGCGGAAGCGATTTGCGCGGCATCCCGCACGAACGTGAAGTAGAACTGGAAGTCCTTGATCGGGCGCTTGGGAACCCAGACTTGATCGCCTGATTCGATCATGGTCGTCTTCGGATCCTTCCATTCAAGAGAGCCCTTCTTGATGACCCTTGT
>JBBTCR010000134.1:0-2228 GCA_038043105.1 Bacteroidota bacterium | reverse complement strand
GGGCGTCCAGTAGAATTGAATTGTCCGCACAGCAGAAGTTAACATATTTGTGAACCGTTGTCAAGGGCGGGCGACCACGAACGCATGACAGGCACAAATACGGGCGAAGTTGAATCGCATGACAACATTGCTTCGCTCCAAGTTGGTTTCAAAGTCGATGCTCAATAGTCCTTATTAGGTCGCTCAGCAACGTCGTTTTTGTGCCGGACGTTAGGTGACAGAGGACTCTAGGTCCGCATGGAAGCTGCAGAGGTCCTTAAGCGTCTGGAATCCCTTGGCCGGCCAAGCATCGTCGCTGGCATGGAGCGATTTGGAGTAACGACCAAGAAGGCGTTCGGCATTTCAGCGCCAAAGCTACGAGCGCTCGCGAAAGAGATCGGCATGGATCAGAAGCTCTCGTTAGAGCTCTGGGATTCAGGATATCTCGAAGCGCGCGCCCTCGCAAGTCTGATTGGTGATCCTGCGAGAGTAACAGAGGCACAGATGGAGCGGTGGGTGAAGGACTTCGACTCGTGGGCCGTATGTGACACGTGCTGCGGTAATCTCTTTGATAGAACCGCCATCGCGTATCGAAAGGCTATCGAATGGTCGAAGCGGGATGAGGAGTTCGTCAAAAGAGCGGGGTTTGTGATGATGGCTGATCTGGCAATTCATGACAAGAGCGCAAAGGATGATGTCTTCGTACGCATGTTTCCATTGATCGTGCGCGGAGCGAGCGACGATCGAAAATTCGTGAAGAAAGCGGTCAACTGGGCATTGCGGCAGATCGGGAAACGGAACAAGAAATTGAACGCGTCGGCGATCAAAGCAGCGGTGGAGATACGCAAGATGGGATCATCCTCTGCGCGATGGATAGCCGCAGACGCGCTGCGGGAATTACGAAGTGCGGACATCCAACGACGACTCAAATCACGACAACGCAAGCAAGGAGGGTAGCATGAGCGACGAAAACCTTGATGAAGAGCTCTCTCAGATGTACGAAGAGACCTTGAAGCGCACGAAGGTGCTCGATGCATCAACGTTTCAAACGCCGATAAGGAACGTCAGGCTGAGGAAGCCGGTGACCGTCTTACCCGATCAATCCGTCGCTGAGGCTATAGCACTGATGCAGCAGAAGGCGCTCGGGTGCGTGGTTGTCATTGAGAAGGATCGATTGGTCGGAATCTTCACCGAAAGGGATGTGTTGATGAGAATTGTAGGGAAACGAGATCCCGCTGCAGTAAGAGTGAAAGAGGTAATGGCGCCCAATCCGGAGGCGTTTCAACCCGACGACAGCATCGCTTTTATTCTGAATGCGATGCACGTCGGGGGATATCGACACGTTCCGGTTACAGATGAGCATGGGCGACCGCTGGCAGTCGCCTCGGTGAAGGATCTTGTGGGGTTCATTCTCGACAACTTTCCGGAGGATGTCCTCAATCTCCCACCTACCCCAATTCGAAAGACCGAACAGCGGGAAGGTGCGTAAGCCGCATTCTCGTGTGTTTTCCTCACGGAACTCTTTACCTACTAATTCCATTCTAATCTTATGGAGAAAGAACTATGCCGTGGGTAATCACTCGACTCTGCGCGGATTGCGTGGACGCTGCGTGTGTAAAGGTATGCCCTGTTGATTGCATCTATGGGCTGACAGTAGATGATTCGAACTATCGGAGGCAACTCTTCATTCATCCGGAGGAGTGTATCAACTGTGCTGCATGTGAGCCGGAATGTCCCTGGGGAGCGATTTTCGAAGACGTAGCTGTTCCGGACATCTTCAAGGAGGATATCGAAATCAACGTGCGGGTCTTTAGTGATCATCCGAAGGAGGAATTCACGACGACGCCCGAGCCCATTCGGCAACATCCAACGCAAGAAGAGATCGAAGCGAATTACAGAAAATGGAGACATCAGAAGTGACAATCGGGTTCGCAGAAACCAAGAGGAACGAAACGCCGCGTTAGTACGAGCGACGTTTTTTGTCGCAGCTTGATGAACGACTGATCGAGAGCCGAATTCAACAATCTCCGTCATTTTCATTGACAAATCGTCAAATCATAAGTATATTGGCACAACTTTTTTTGCTTTTTTCTCCGCGATTTTCCTTCTACGAGCGCCGCTATGCTCACTGAATTTGGTAAGATCCTCATCTTTCTCATCATCGGGGCTCTTTTCGTCGCAGCTGGATTGTTCGCATCGTCGCTCCTTCGACCGCGTCGCCCGTATCCTGGAAAGCTCGCAACGTACGA
>JBBTCR010000133.1:0-7866 GCA_038043105.1 Bacteroidota bacterium | reverse complement strand
GGATCAGGATTAGCCATCGCAAACACGATCGGCTTGTCCGCCATCGATCGCACCATATCTTTCGAGACGATTCCTTTGACCGAAACGCCGCAGAATACGTCCGCCCCTTTCATCGCGTCCGCAAGTGTTCGCGCTGCCGTCTGGGCGGCGAAGTATTCTTTGTAGGGATTCATTCCTTCCTTGCGACCTTTGTACACAACGCCTTTAGTGTCGACAAGAATCACGTTCTCCCGCTTCACGCCAAGTTTTTCATAGAGCTTTGCGCAGGCGATTCCCGCCGCTCCGGCGCCGCTGAACACCACCTTCACCTTGTCGATCTTTTTTCCTACGAGCTCCAGCGCGTTGACGAGAGCTGCGCCGCTGATAATCGCCGTACCATGCTGGTCGTCATGGAAAACCGGAATGTTCATGGTCTTCTTCAGCTCTTCCTCGATATAGAAACACTCGGGCGCTTTGATGTCTTCGAGATTGATGCCGCCGAACGTCGGCTCGAGCATTTTGACGGCCTTGATGATGTCGTCGGGGTCGTGGGAATCGAGCTCGATATCGAACACGTCGATGTCAGCAAATCGCTTGAAAAGAACACCTTTCCCCTCCATCACAGGTTTGCCGGCCAACGCGCCAATGTCACCGAGACCGAGCACTGCCGTTCCGTTCGACACGACAGCGACAAGATTTCCTTTTGCCGTGTAGAGGTATGCATCGTCCGGATTTGTGTGGATCTCCAGACAAGGCTCAGCGACACCCGGCGTGTAAGCCAGCGACAGATCGCGCTGAGTCTGGCAAGGCTTTGTGGTGATAACCTCGATCTTCCCGCGTCTGCCTTGCGAGTGGTAGTCAAGTGCGTCTTGTTTGCGAATCATGATACAACTCCTTTCGAACGCTTAAGTGATTTCGACTTCCGAGCGGTCCGTTCGCAGGATGGACACAATTCGGCCAGCGGATTCTTCCGTAGCAGACTTTTGGGGATGACACTGCCACAACTCAGACATCGAGAGGCAAGCTCTTTTGCTACGCGGCGGAGAGCCTGAAGCTCAGTCCCTTCAAGGATCATCGTTGCACACCGCTTCGTGGGATCTGCCAAGCACAGTTTCAGGGGCAAGTCACAGACCGAGCAGACGTACCTTTCCCCCTCCTCAAATGACAGCCCCGGCGACGTCTGAGCAATCTCCTTCAGCGCCGTGCGGAGCTTGCGGATTGATAGGCCAGTGCGCCGCTGTTTCGCTCTGTTTTTTTGGGGGGGGCGAGCCATGATCCTGCTCGTCAATAGAAGTTCGCGATTATTGAAACCGATTGAGGGCCTTCATGTACTGTGCGCGCTCAAACGCCGACGGATCGGCAACCGACGCCTGGCTCATACTTCCCTTCATTTGCTCGACCGAGAGATACTCGTGTTCCACCATCCACTTGTTCACATCGTCGAGCACGGTCGTAATGAGCTTGGGCCCGTGTTTGAGGAGAGCAGAACACATCATTGTCACGTCGGCGCCGACCATAATCATCTTGATCACGTCTTGTGCTGTGTGAATCCCACTGGTGGCTGCAAGACTGGTCTTGACCATCCCATGCAAAATGGCGATCCACCGGAGCGGCAAACGAATCGCATCGGACGTGCTGAGGAGGACGTTTGGCACAACATCCAGCGCCTCCAAGTCCAGATCGGGCTGATAGAATCGATTGAAAAGCACCAGGCCGTTTGCCCCGGCCCGATCTAATCGCACGGCAACGTTTGCAAACGAGCTGAAGTACGGACTCAACTTGACAGCCACCGGGATGTTCACCGCTCGCTTGACGGCGTGGAGAACGCTCACATACCGATCTTCGACCTCTTGACTGATGAGGTTGGGGTCCGTCGGAATGTAGTAAATATTGAGCTCGATGGCATCGGCGCCGGCTTGTTCCATTTTTTTGGCGTAATCAATCCAACCTCCGGCAGAAATGCCATTAAGGCTTCCGATCACGGGGATTCCCAACGACTGCGTCGCTTGGTGAAGGAACTCAACGTACTGATCGGGACCGAGATTGTACTCTCCTGGAGTTGGGAAGTAGCTGAGCGATTCCGCGTAGCTGTGGGTACCATGGGCAAGGTAATGTTCGAGCTCCGCAGCTTCGTGCTCAACCTGCTCCTCGAAAAGCGAATACATCACGATGGCTGCGGCTCCCGCGTCCTCGAGTCTTTTCATGCTGTCAAGGTTTCGGGACAGTGGGCTCGCTGACGGGACGATGGGGTTTTTCAGCTTTAGACCAAGATACGTTGTTTTGAGATCCATAGTGCGATATCCTTCGTTCGATGTCAGTGAAAAAGTCCAGCAGATGCGGCCCCCTTCTACGTCCCCGGAGTTGTCTCAGTCTTCTCCTTTGCCCCTTCACGCGTTCCCGCAAATTGTTCATACAACTCCCAGGTCCTCCTGATGTCCTCCACCGCAAGCGCACTGAGTTCTTTCGCTCGCTCTGGATAGATCTTGTCGAGCATATTAAATCGAGTCTCCAGCGACGTGAAATCGCGCAGCGGCTGCTTGGGTGCTTTCGAATCCAACTTGAAAGGATTCTTCCCCTCCTTGGCGAGCAACGGATTATAGCGGAACAACGGGAAATACCCAGTCTCGACTGCCAGCTTCTGATTGGTCATGCCCTTGGCCATGTCGATGCCGTGAGCGATGCAATGGCTGTAGGCGATGATCAATGAAGGACCGTCATAAGCTTCGGCCTCAAGGAAGGCACGGACAGTCTGTGCGTCATTGGCTCCCATCGCGACTTTGGCCACGTAGACATTGCCGTATGTCAGTGCCATCAGCGCCAAATCCTTTTTTTGAGTCGGTTTTCCCGCCGCTGCGAACTTCGCGATTGCCGAGCGGAAGGTCGCCTTCGACATTTGCCCTCCCGTGTTGGAGTACACCTCCGTATCCAGCACCAGGATGTTCACGTTTCTGCCTGTTGCGAGGACATGGTCAAGTCCGCCGTAACCAATGTCATAAGCCCAGCCGTCGCCTCCCATGATCCAGACGCTCCGTTTCACAAGGTTGTCCACAATGCTCAGGAGGTTCTTTACCTCGGGCACATTCATACCATCAAGTCTCTGTTTCAGGATCTTGACGCGCTCCCGCTGCTCGTAGATCCCCGCTTCATCAGACTGGTCGGCCTCAAGCATTGCCTTCGCCAACTCTGGGCCAATCTGATTTGCAAGCTTCTGAACAAGCTCCTTCGCCAACTCGGTCAGCTTGTCAATCGTCAGTCTCATGCCCAGGCCAAACTCAGCATTGTCCTCGAAGAGCGAGTTCGACCACGCCGGTCCGCGGCCCTCCGCATTCGTTGTCCACGGCGTCGTTGGCAGGTTGCCGCCGTAGATCGACGAGCATCCTGTGGCATTCGCAACAACCGTACGGTCGCCAAACAGCTGACTCACGAGCTTGACATACGGCGTCTCACCACAACCGGAGCACGCCCCGGAGTACTCAAAGAGCGGCTGCAGGAACTGCGACCCCTTGACCGTGTCTACTTTCACCGTTCGCCGATCGACTTCGGGGAGATCGAGGAAGAACGAATAATTGACGCGCTCCTGCTCGCGGATCGGCGGTTGAGGTTTCATGTTGATCGCCTTGACCTTCACCTGAGTCTTGCTCTTCGCCGGACAGAACTCGACGCACAGTTCACAACCCGTGCAGTCCTCGGGAGCCACCTGGATGGTGTATTTCATTCCCTTGTACTCTGTCCCCTTGTAGTCCATAGACTTGAACGTCGCGGGGCCTTTGGCGAGGTGAGCAGGATCGTATACCTTGACGCGGATAGCTGCGTGCGGACACACCAACACGCATTTGTTGCACTGGATGCAGATCTCCTGTTCCCACACCGGAATTTCAAGAGCGATGTTGCGTTTTTCCCACTGCGCTGTGCCTGTTGGAAACGTGCCGTCCTTCGGCATCAAGCTGACTGGAAGCTCATCACCTTCACCCGCTATGATTTTCGCCGTTACCATCTGGACAAACTCGGGGGCTTCCGGCGCAACCATAGGAGGCATCTGAATCGTGCTGGTGGCTTTGTCAGGCACCTTCACCTCGAACAGGTTCGCCAGCGTCTGGTCTACCGCAGCGAAGTTCTTCTTCACAACCTCCGCCCCCTTCCGGCCATAGGTCTTCTCAATCGCCCTCTTGATCGCCGCAATTGCTTGATCTCTCGGTAGGACGCCCGAGATCGCGAAGAAGCACGTCTGCATGATCGTATTGACGCGAGCGCCCATTCCCGTTTGCTGCGCCACTTTGTAGCCGTCGATGACGTAGAATTTCAATTTCTTTTCGACAAGGCCACGTTGGATGTGGAGCGGCAGCTTCTCCCAGACCTCATCGGGACCATAGATGCTGTTCAGCAAGAAGGTGCCACCGGGAACCGCTTCTTTCAAAACATCTAACTTCTCCAGGAAGAACCATTGATGACAGGCAACGAAATTCGCTCTGTTCACGAGGTAGGTAGAGTGAATCGGACGAGGGCCGAACCGCAAGTGCGAGACAGTCGTGGTACCGGATTTCTTCGAGTCGTAGACAAAATAGCCCTGAGCGTAGAATTCCGTATCCTCGCCGATGATCTTGATGGAGTTCTTGTTCGCCCCGACGGTTCCATCGGCTCCAAGCCCGAAAAAGAGTGCGCGCACGACGTCGTCCGGTTCAACGGAGAACTCAGGGTCGTACTCCAGACTAGTGTTCGTCACGTCATCGTTGATGCCGACCGTGAAGTGGTTTTTCGGCTTGTCTTTCTTGAGCTCATCGAGCACTGCCTTGGCCATCGTCGGAGTGAATTCTTTCGACGAAAGCGCATACCTGCCGCCGATGACTCTCGGGATCGATCTGAGCGGCGACGCACCGCTCGCCATCGATTCGTTGAGAGCTGTGATTACATCAACATAGAGCGGCTCACCCACTGCACCGGGCTCCTTGGTCCGATCAAGCACCGCAATATTCTTCACCGTCGTTGGCAAAGCATTCACGAAGTATTCCACGGCAAACGGCCTGAACAACCGGACTTTCAGCAGGCCGACTTTCTCTCCACGAGCCACGAGATAGTCCACGGCCTCGTGCGCAGTCTCCGCACCCGAACCCATCATCACGATGACCCGCTCGGCATCAGGCGCGCCGACGTACTGGAAAAGCTTGTACCGACGTCCCACCATCCGCGCAAACTTGTCCATCGTCTTTTGCACGATGGCGGGACAAGCGAGGTAGTACGGATTGACGGCCTCCCTTGCTTGGAAGAAGACGTCAGGATTCTGCGCCGAACCGCGTAACACCGGATTTTCGGGAGACAGGGCTCGCGCACGGTGTTGACGAATGAGCTCATCGTCGAGCATTTGGCGGATATCGTCGTCCGCCAACTCCTCGATCTTCATCACTTCGTGTGAGGAGCGGAAACCGTCGAAGAAGTGCACGAAAGAAACTCGTGACGCGAGAGTTGCTGCCTGGGCAATCAACGCAAAATCCATGATCTCTTGAATCGAGTTCGAAGCGAGCATCGCCCAACCCGTCGAACGCACCGCCATCACGTCACTGTGATCGCCAAAGATCGACAACGCATGCGTCGCGACGGTGCGGGCAGCCACGTGAAAGACCGTGGACGTGAGCTCACCGGCAATCTTGAACATGTTGGGGATCATCAACAATAGGCCCTGCGACGAGGTAAACGTTGTAGACAAGGCGCCGGTTTGCAGAGCTCCATGAACAGCACCTGCCGCTCCCCCTTCACTCTGCATTTCGATGACAAACGGCACCGTGCCCCAAATGTTCGTCTTCCCTTGTGCCGACCATTCATCCGACCACTCTCCCATGGGCGACGATGGCGTAATCGGGTAGATGGCGATCACTTCATTGGTTTTGTGGGCCACGTATGCCGCGGCTTCATTTCCATCAATCGTGACCATCTGACGTTGCTTCGTTGAGACTGCTTCTTCGTCTGACATCGTTGCTCTTGCCTTTCTTCAGGA
This sequence comes from Bacteroidota bacterium, assembly GCA_038043105.1. GTDB lineage: Bacteria > Bacteroidota > Ignavibacteria > UBA10030 > UBA10030 > VGWB01. The sequence continues at coordinate 1,901 of JBBTCR010000133.1, read as the reverse complement.
ATGAAATGATAATCGACTCGCGCCGCATTAGTTTCAAGAACTATTCCAGTCACCCAGTCCAGTTTCCTAACCAAAATGGCAGAAAAACACCGAAAATCAGTGAGTTGAATTCTCAATTTCGAGAATCCCGGAACCTTTTTGGCAGAATGAATAAATGGGAAAGCAGCCGTGGGAATAACACGTCTTGATGATGTTCCACTGCGTTGAACGCGTGGTTTCAGACGGTGAACCTACGCGCTTCTGAGATCGCACGCAGCACACGTTCAGAGACAAGACAAAGTCAGGTCGTTCGACGGCGGCCAATACGATGCTCGTGTGCACTTTCGCACTGACTAAATCTCAACCGTACTCAGCGGAACGATGATAAGTCTTTGCCGAGCATTTGAGGGCCGCGAATTCGTGTGTGGAAGATTTGAGAATATTTTCGTTTCTTGAGTGCCAACGTTTTCAAAGGAATTCACACGAGCTGGAGCAGGAAATGCCGGACACCCTGACGATCATTGACAACAGGACAGGTAAGAAATACGAGATACCGATCGAGCACGATACCGTCAGGGCGATGGATCTACGCCAGATCAAGGTAAAGGATGACGATTTTGGGATGATGAGCTATGACCCTGCTCTGATGAACACCGCTTCGGTCAGGAGCAGGATCGCCTTCATCGATGGTGAGAAAGGAATTCTCGAGTATCGTGGGTATCCGATTGAACAGCTAGCGGAGAAATCGACATCGTTTCTCGAGGTCGCCTATCTTCTTCTCCACGGAGACCTTCCGAATCAACCGCAGCTCGAGGAATGGCGATACAACGTCAAGATGCACACGTTTGTGCATGAGAACATAAAAAAGCTGATGGAGGGATTTCGGTACGATGCGCATCCGATGGGCATGTTCATCAGCACAATTTCTGCTCTTTCGACCTTTTATCCAGAAGCGAAGGAGATTATGAATCCGGTGGCGCGACGTAAACAGATCTTTCGGTTGATCGGAAAAGTCCCAACCATCGCTGCGTTTGCCTACCGGCACTCCAAAGGAATGCCGTACATCTATCCCGATAACGATCTGACCTACACGGGCAACTTTCTGAACATGATGTTCAAGATTGGTGAGTCACGCTACAGAATTCATCCTACGCTCGAGCGCACCCTTGCCGTGCTCTTCATGCTCCATGCTGACCACGAACAAAACTGCAGCACCAACACGATGCGCAGCATCGGAAGCTCACATGTGGATCCGTACTCAGCTGTCGCCGGAGCAGCTGCCGCCTTATGGGGCCCTCTCCACGGCGGCGCCAACGAAGCCGTGCTCCACATGCTCGACGAAATCGGATCGATCGAAAGAGTCCCAAGCGTGATCAAGAATGTCAAGGAAGGAAAACGGAAACTCATGGGGTTCGGTCACCGCGTATACAAGAATTACGATCCCCGCGCGAAGGTCATCAAGAAACTCGCATACGAGGTGTTCGAAGTAACAGGGAAGAATCCAAAGCTGGATATTGCACTGGAGCTCGAGCGCATCGCGTTGGAAGACGAGTACTTCGTGAAGCGCAAGCTGTATCCGAACGTGGATTTCTATTCCGGCCTGATCTACGAAGCGATGGGATTTCCCCTGGATTTCTTCCCGGTGCTGTTCGCAATACCGCGGACGGCCGGATGGTTGGCTCACTGGCAGGAACACCTTTCCGATCCTGAGCAGAAGATCGCCCGACCGCGGCAGATTTATCTCGGTCCCCACGGACGCTCGTGGGTGTCCATCGATAAGCGTTAGTTCATTCTTGTCGGGGCGGTCCATTACTCGTTTATCAGCGCGTCCTCTACCGACATGGCAAAGCGACACCGGAGCTTGGTTCCACTCGCCCGTGATCATCATGAGGGATTGCTGCTTGCCATTCGTTTACAACAGG
>JBBTCR010000132.1:0-1383 GCA_038043105.1 Bacteroidota bacterium | reverse complement strand
TTTTTCAAGAGCAATCTAACCTCATCAGGGGGAAGCGACTCGGCGTAGTTACCAACCAATCTGCGTTGCTTGCCGACGGGAGACATCTCGTTGATGCGCTTCTGGAGCGAAAAGATGTCCAGGTCGTCGCGCTGTTTGGCCCAGAACACGGTATCCGAGGCAGTGCGCCCGACAGAAAGGGCGTTCGGAACGAGGTCGATCGTCAAACCCATCTTCCCGTCTATTCCCTTTTCGGAAGGATCGTCAAACCCACGAAGAGGATGTTGGATGGAATCGATGTTCTGCTTTTTGACATCCAGGATGTCGGTGCCCGATTCTACACTTACAGCACAACGCTTGCACTCACGATGGAGGCTGCAGCCGAAAAGGGGATCCCATACATCGTGTTGGATAGGCCCAATCCGATACGCGGTGTTTGGACCGAAGGACCCGTCCTCGAGCAGTCACTCAAGTCGTTTGTCGGCTGGCTTCCAATTCCCATCGTTCACGGCATGACCATCGGTGAACTCGCGTTGATGATCAACGCAGAAGGTTGGCTGGCAAAAGGACGGAAAGCAAAAGTTCACGTGGTTCGTATGAAGAACTGGAAGAGAAGCATGTGGTTCGACCAAACGGGCGCCCGATGGGTCAAGCCGTCGCCCAGCATTCGTTCTCTTCGCACTGCAGTAGTGTACCCGGGGACTTGTCTCATCGAGGGAACAAATGTATCGGAAGGGAGAGGGTCCGAGCATCCATTCGAATACATCGGCGCTCCGTGGATCTCGGGTCGGGCACTTGCTGCAGAGCTCAACTCTCACGGACTTCCGGGCGTGCGCTTTGAGGAGATCAAGTTTGTTCCAAAAGGAACGCGCGCTCTCACCACCCAACCGAAATATGAAAGCCAAGTATGCGGAGGAGTCTGCCTGAAGGTGACGCATCGCGCCGCATTCAAGCCTGTGAGGACAGGCCTCTACCTTCTCTACGCTCTTCACAAGCTCTATCCAAAGGATCTTAAGATCAAGGCGCGGCGGTTCGATGAACTTGCAGGGGTGAGCGCGGTCAGAAGATCCATTAACAAGAACTTTCATCCGGAAGAAATCATTGCTTCATGGGAAAAGTCTCTTCGTGCCTTCGACATCAGGAGGGAGAGGTTCCTTCTCTATTCCTAAAAAATATGTTCAGCCGAACACTTTCTCCAATCCCACAATTATAAAAGGTCTGACTATGCCCAAACGAATTTTGTTTCTCTTACTCTTCGCTCTTCTGTTTCATGCTTTTGTCACGGCCGTAGCGCAAACGGTCATTACTGGTTCCGACCTTCTCCTCACGAAGCATTTCAATCTCATCAAAGGCAAAAAGGTCGGCCTGGTCGACGCGGATATCTATGGCCCGTCCCAGTCGCGC
>JBBTCR010000131.1:0-1752 GCA_038043105.1 Bacteroidota bacterium | reverse complement strand
AACGCTGCCGGCGATGCCGAATTGAGCAGCTACTTTGCTCTTGAAACGCGAGGAAACGATTTCAACCAGCTCCTGTTGCCGAGCAGACGTCTGGGCAATCCATTGCTTCTCAATCATGTACGCGCATCCGTTGCGCGCGGCGACAAGCACGAGAAGCAGACCGACTGAAATGAAAAAGCCCCAGAGGAAGGGGCGCAGCTGCTTTTCAGTGAAGAGAAGGAGATTGAACATGAAGGGCGGTCTTAGTAGATGTTGAACTGACTAATCACCCATCGTGAGTCCTGCAGGACCGACGAGACGTAGATTTGTGCTGACTCTCTCTGACCTCTGTTGACAAATGTGAAGCGCCCCGTCGCATAGGGATTTGGTCCTTTGTCACTGTACCGGGTAAACTGGAACGAGATTGGCGATCGTCCTGAGAAGTAGGTCTGCAGGACTGAAGCCGCCTGGTTTGACGAGTAATAGCCGCTTTCGCCACCGGAGATGTTGACGAACACCTGGTGGGCAAAAGGGACTGGGGAAGATGCCAAGGTCGAGTTGAGTATGCCGTGCTCAATCTTACCAAAGAGCCTCCGCGCATCAACTTGTTGAGCGTTAGGCAGCACGGCGCCCCGCTCAACGATCGAATCCTTCTTCATTTTCCGCTGTTGGATCGACCGAAGCTGCGCGGGTGCCTCCAAGACAACTATGGCGGCCAGAAGGAGTACGAGCAACTTCATAAGCATAAACAAAGTATCAGAAAACCGATAAAAAATCAACCAATCAGAGCTGCTTAGATCAAGAAATAAAAGCGACGTCACCCGTTCACCTCATTCCGTCGCATTCTCCCTCGGGTGGCGTCGCTTCCATCCCACCGACCACCAAAAGCCGTCACTTCCTCAAGCCTGAACGAACCTTTCCATGCAGATCTCGCTTTCCGTCGCTGGTCTTAATCCGTTTCAACTCGGGATTTGCTGGCGCTGTTTGATACGCCCAGTCAACCGTCAGACGGAACTGCGTTACTTCTCTCACACGAACCTTCGCATAGTTATCATCCCACGTCCAAATGACATAGGTGTGTCCGACGATTGCCTCCACCGACCGTGACGGTACCCATCCTGCCGAAGGCGCAAGTGCGATGTCATAGAGCGAACGAGTATACCCCATATCCTGAATGTCGGTGTCATCCCACACATTGAGGTAGAAACGGCCATTATAATGCTCGAAGAAGACGTCCGTGTAGTCATCATTGTACTTTCCTACAGAGTATGTTGAGAAATCGTACCCTGCCGTATTCGGCGAGGTTCGATAATCGTTCAATCGCACGCCGTACCCCTCGGGTCGTGGGGTCGCATACACGACGTCTATGCTTAAATCACTTTCGTTGCCTTCATAGTCATACGCCGTCACGCCGTAGTACGATCGAACGCCGTTCTGCGCTTCATAATCGACGAACGACCTCTTCTGAGTCGATCCGAGCATTTTATATTTTCCGTCGAACCGATCGCTCACCCACACATTGTAGCCCGCAACATCCGGCTCTGTGTTGCGAAGCCAACTCAGTTCAACGGCGTTGTCCATGGCAACAGCGAGAATACCTTGCGGCGGCGCCGGGGGTGTGGTGTCGATGACATAGGGCTCGTGGCATCCTACGATAAGTAAGGCCGCTGCGATCAACGCTATAGGCGATTTCATATGCTCCTCCACGTACAGTGCAACTCTCAAGACTAAAAAAATCAAAGTCCGTGCCAACTGAGATGGTTCGTTTCTGTA
>JBBTCR010000130.1:0-1297 GCA_038043105.1 Bacteroidota bacterium | reverse complement strand
CAAACTGATGATGCGGGTTCGACTCCCGCTACCCGCTCCACAAAAACACTGTTCAACCGAACGGTGTTTTTGTTTTGTCTGTGGTAGACTATCAAAGATTTCTTAATCCAGCCTATCAATATCTTATGCCTCCAGAAAGAACGCCTGGCGCACAACTAGAAGGAGCACCCAGCCAAAAGCCAGTTGAAACTCCGCCAAAAATTTTGATTATGAACGAACAGAAGGCGGATCTTCTTTTCGTTAAACAGGGCGAATACATAGAAAATCTAGACGAAAGAATGGACGACATCGAGAATGCTTCGCCAGAAGATTTAGTAGCTTTTTTTGATGCGGCGGCAAAAGTAGCTGTGATACAAAGTCTTGTCACAGAGGGTCGCGTAGCTACCGAAACAAATATAAGAGAAAAGATGAAAAGCGCCATTAGGGAGGCCTGGGGAAGTTCGGAACATGCAGATGAGATCATGAAAGACCATGCCGCAGATATTAAGAATGCCATTGATGAAGCTTGGAGCGTCGTGAAAGCACACAATGAAAATGACACGAGTCATCTTGTGGGCGACCAACTTCCGTCTGGAGAAGAACGACCGTAAGTTCTAAAAACACTGTTCTCACGAACGGTGTTTTTGTTTTGATTGAGCGGGTAGCGGGAGTCAAACCTGCATCCAAAAAATTCTGACCCAATAAAAAACACCTCCCGTCGTGGAAGGTGAGGAGCGAGTCTCTACTCGGGAAGCGGCCGGTCCGCGAGGCGGGCGAACGTGGGTTGGCACGGCGGAGGGCCGCGGCCGTTGAAGTGGTCGAAGAGGGCGGAGTTCCATTGAGGGGTGTCGACGGATCGACAGAGCGGCTCGATGACGTCCGTGATTCCCCACTCACGTAGAACGTGGCATTGATGTGCGTACGCAGCGGACTCGTCCATCCACCACTTCGTGCACGCCTGTTCTACAGACCACGTTTCCAAGACGATCCTTGCCGCTTCTTCACTTGCCTCCATGGCGAAGGACAGCTTCTCGGTTGTGGTCGTCGCGCGCTGCCACTGCTTGTAGTGCTCACACTCGTGCGTGAGGATGAGCATTGCGTTGCGGGTCTGGGCAGACGATAGAGATGCGATCCACTTCCGGTCCACGATGAATACTGGGATGAGGTTGCGGAGGTCTGGAGGGACACCTCCATCGTGAAACCGAAGTCCGAAATACGCAGCCGCTGCCTGCGGGGCGTCCATCAGATGGATCTGCACGCTCGTCGTCTTGAACAGCGCTGCGATCGCGCGAATCTCCGGATCCGGATGATTCGCGAA
>JBBTCR010000129.1:0-1142 GCA_038043105.1 Bacteroidota bacterium | reverse complement strand
GTGCGAGACTATCGATGCTCTATACATAGACATTCTGGAGGATAAATCGTCGAAGGAGATGTTTGACTTCGTGGAAGCGGCGGCGCGCCAGATCAACTTTGTGCAGAAGAACCTCTTCTTCATCGAGCTAAGAAAACAGGAAGCGGCGCTGCGGCAGGCCAACCTCAAGCTCCAGGAGAAGGACCGGATAAAGGACGAATACGTCTCTCGTGTCACGCACGATATCAAGGGGCACCTGGCGGCCATACAAAGCTGCCTCTACATCGCATCGAATGAGTCTTTCGGGACTCTGAATGAGAAACAATCTGACTTCATGAGCCGGGCGCGTAACCGGACCAGCCAACTGACGGCTTTTGTCAAAGAATTGCTCAATCTGACACAGATGAGGCTCAGCGGGCGGTTAGAAATGCAGGCGTTCTCTCTGCCCGATTGCATCTCCAAGGCATTGGCCGGCGTCGCCAACAGGGCTCACGAAAAATCCATTTCCGTGACCAGCAATGTCGATCCGTCCGTGGGCCAAATCGTCGGCAATGAGTTCTCAATCAATGAAATGATATCGAACCTTTTGTTCAATGCCGTTAAGTACACGCCCGAAAACAGAACCGTCCACCTGGAGGCCAAAGGCTATGACGATCATGTCCTTATCGATGTGATCGATACCGGGATAGGCATCCCGGCCGACGAGATCGAACACGTCTTCGACGAGTTTTTCAGGGCCACGAATGCAAAGAAGAGCGAAAAGGACGGCACGGGGCTGGGCCTTTCCATCGTCAAGCAGATCGTCAAACAACACGGCGGCGAAGTCTCCGTCGCAAGCCAGGAAGGCCAGGGAACCACATTCACCGTCACCCTGCCGTTAGACAGCTCCACGCCGGTCTGTTCGTGAAAAGAGATTCTTGGAATCCGGATTTTCCTACCCGCCTGCCGTCTGTCGGGCAGGTCTGAAGATATTTTTCATGGCCCGGGCTGTTTTTTCGGGTCTGCCGGGCGCGAAGGGCAGCAGCTCGGCGGTGATGTAGCCGTCATAGTTGATATCCGCAAGAGCTTTTTTAACCGTCTCGAAATTCACGTCGCCTTCGAGCAGATACACAAAACCTTCGGCGGTCCCCACGGAGCGTTTGAAGTCTTTGACGTGCACGCGC
>JBBTCR010000128.1:4086-5865 GCA_038043105.1 Bacteroidota bacterium | reverse complement strand
ATCTCGCTGATCCATCCTGTTCATTCCGTCGTTTTGTCAACTTGAATCCTCGTGATGCTCCAAAAGGCCAGGGCGAGAAACAAGGCTATTGCCGAAAGTCCCCACAGCATCTCACCGTACGGAGTATGTGTCCGCCGAGCGATGGCCTCAACCGCCTCAAACATACCGCTGGGGAAAATGAACTCCTCTGCCAGGACGGCCCATTGCACATCCCACAACTTTGTGACGACGTAATAGTGTGCGGCTGAATTAAGCATCCCCCACACCATTAGCACAACCACGTTGAGAATTCCCGGGACCCAGCACGAAAGAAACGAAAGAATTGCTATGTAGGTAACCGACACTCCAACCAACGCTCCCAGAAGCGCCAGCGTTTGAAGGAAATCAAACTCAATTGGAAGCGGGGTAAGGACTGTTTTTCCAGCGAACGGAAGTCCTCCGGCGAACAGCACCGTTATCCAGATCGAGCAGAATACCACCGCCATTTTCACGGCAAGATATTGTTGACGCTGCAGGGGTCGAATGAGCAGCGTGCGGAGCCATCCATCCTTCACATCGTTTGCCACACCGCCGACACAAAACACGAAACTTGATATTGGAACAAGAAACGAGAAAAGCTCGGAGAGCTTTCGGCTAACATCAAACACCTTATCGAATCTTGAAGGCATAAAAGTGATGAGCCCGCCAATCACCATGAACAGGAGGGGGACAAAAAGTGTCGTAAGAGTCCACTGCCTGCGAAACTCCGCCCAGAAGAGCTTTGACAACTTTTGTCTCATGCCGACCTCCTCTCCACCAGATGCTTCCGAAATGCTTCCTCCAGGAAGCCCGGCTTAACGTTCGTCATCGCATAATCTGCAACTAATGAGCCTTCAAGAATAAAGAAGACTCGGTCGCACACGTTCTCGACTTCTGTGAGGTTGTGTGAGCTGAAGAACACTGTGATCCCCGTCGATTTTCTCGCAGCAAGGAAGTCACGCAGTTCGAAAATGGATGGCGGGTCGAGCGAGGCAGTCGGTTCGTCTAAGAAGACTATTTGAGGAGCGCCGAGAAACGCCAGGACCAGCTCAAGCTTCTGTCTCATTCCTTTCGACAGAGCTGAGATCGGTCGGTTTGCTGCATCATGGAGGCTGAACAGCTTCAGGAGATCCTCGATTTGCCCGTCTTCCTCGTTTGCTCCTACCAACGCTGCATGCAACGCCAGGAACTGCCGAACGTTGATGGACTTGGATCGAAACTGAGTGTCCGCCTGGTAACCAACGAGTTGGCGAACTTCGAGACTCTCGGGGTGTTCCCCGAAGATCATCACTCGACCAGAATCAGCATTTAGGAAACCAAGTAAGATCCGAAGGAGGGTCGATTTCCCCGCACCGTTCGGTCCAATCAATCCCACCATTTCTCCCGGTTGAACGCTGAACGCGACGTCCCTCAGTGCATGCACTGGCGACTTTGAACGCGGGTTGTAGGTCTTGCTGATGTCCTCAGCTAAAACGGCTGGCGCCAATGGATCCAAGAGCTTCTCCTCCTTGAAGCAGAAAATTAACTCGTCAAGTTAAACAATGTGCCAGGCAATGGCAAGAGGTACGTGCAAGAACTGCCCCCGAGATTTGTGAGCTATGATGGCACTCAAAAAGAGACAACACGCTCTGCCGGGAGGCTATCAGGACAAAAAGCTTTGACGGCACATTCGAACCGCTCGGGCTCATGCCGGCTCGGCGTGAATGGTAAATCGCCTGACATGCGTGAACTGCTGGTAGAGTTGTGTCTCCAATTCGGAGA
>JBBTCR010000128.1:0-3986 GCA_038043105.1 Bacteroidota bacterium | reverse complement strand
GTAAATCGCCTGACATGCGTGAACTGCTGGTAGAGTTGTGTCTCCAATTCGGAGATTATCTGGTGCACGTCGGCGAGGGCCTTCGACTGGTCGAACTTGCACGTGAGGGTAATGTCACGTTTCGGCCCTTCCTTCAAGACCGTGATATCGCTGCAGGCGAGGACCCTTCGGTCACGAAGAATCAGCGACCGAATATTGTCGCACAGCTCCCGTTCTGATGCTGTTGCATCTGTCAGTTCGACCTCGCCGGGCAAAAACTCTTCCAGGTGGATCGTCACCTTCGCCACCGACGGCACTTCCTGATGGACTTGTGCTTCGATTTCGGAGGCCAGCCGGTGTGCCTCTTCAAACGTCTGTCCTTTTTGGTACTCGACGTCGAAATCTATGAAGTACTTACCTTTCGAATGATGAACCTCAAGGTTGTGAGGTGTGCGCAGACCTCTGCTGAGAACAATCATTCGGACTTTATCAACAATTGTCTCGTCCCTGCTCGTGAAGGGCTCTGCGTGAACAACGAGGTCCGCGTTCGGCTGAACAGCATAGATTGCTTGCTCGATCTCATCCATGATCCGGTGGGCACCTTCGAACGGCATCGTCCGCCTGATTGCAACAGTTGTGTCGATGAAGATCCTCGCTCCCGATGTCCGTAGGCGAAGACCCCGGACTTCCTCTACCCCTTCAACAGATCGGATAGTCTCTTCCACCGTGTGCGCCAGTCCTGCGGGCACTCGATCCATGAGTGCATCAATGGTGCGCCGTCCCAGGCGATAGCTGACAAAGAGCACCAGCAACGCCACGCCAATCGCTGCAATCGAGTCGACGCTGGGAAAACCGAGTGAGACAAAGGCGAGGCCAACGAGTACTGTGAGCGAGGACCAGATATCGCTAGAAAAATGCAGCGCGTCAGCCTCCAGTGCTTGACTGCCGTATTTCTTCGCAACGCGCATTAGAGCGCGGGAGCGACTCGCATCGACAAGAATTGCCAGTGCAATCACCGCATAGCTCCACACGTTAACCTCTACATGAACCGTGCGGCTCACCAGACGATGCACCGCCTCCCAAATGATCCAGCCGCAGGTGATCAGCAAAAGGACGGTTTCAAAGAGCGCAGAGAGATTTTCCAACTTCCCGTGACCATACCGATGGTCTTCGTCCGCCGGCTTGTCGGAAACCGACACCGCAAAATAGGTGATCAGCGCCGCAAGAAGATCCAGGCCAGAGTGAGCTGCCTCGGAAAGTACACCCAGGCTATTCGTCATAAGACCGACGGTTAGCTTTGTGCCGACCAGAAAGATTGCAGCTCCAACCGAGCTGAGCGCGACCGCCCTTTTCTCTTTTATCGGATCAACTTGCATTGTAACGATGTCGTGCGCTGATTCTCTACAGCGATTGATGGTCAATGTGCGAAAAAAATTAGCTAAGCGTTCAGCCATTGTCAAGCATTTGGCTCGCTTCGATCTTTCTCATCAACGAATCTCCTCAAAGGTCGCCGTCCCAATCGGATATCGTTTCCAGTCCTTATAATCGAAATGCCACCACTCCCAGTCGTAGACTCTGAATCCCTCTGCATCCATCGCTTGCCGCAACAAATCCCGATGCCAGCGCTGAAGCGAGGTGCCGCCCGGATAATCCGGGAACGCGCGATGAGAGAATTCATCGTACCCGCTCACCATTGCCACCGGCATTCCTGTTGCCACATCGTACAACGAGAGATCGACGGCGCATCCGCGGTTGTGGCGTGATCCCTTCGAGGGATCCGCGACGAAGATCTTCTGCTCATTCGGCGTCGCGTCCCAGAACATCTTCGTGACATACCACGGCCTGTAGGCATCATGAATCAGTAAACCATATCCCGTGCGCTTCAGGTTTCGGTGAGCGCGAACCAGGGCTTCCGCCGCCGGACGCTGTAAAAGGGCCTTCGCCTGTGAATAGAACACTACCCCCAGGAAGTTATTCGTTCCGGCATACCGGATATCGAGTTTGATTGTTGAGTCGAGCATCGTCACATCGACAAGATCCGCCTTCAAAAAATCACCTTTCTCCTTGGGCGGCTTTGCCTTCAACGCTTGCGTTCTCAAAACACCGATCGGCTGCAAAGGATTGATCCTGAACGCCGTACCGTCTTCCTCACCGAGCGAGAGCTTTCTGAATTGCCCTCGATGACTCTGAAAGAAGCTGGCTTCTCCGCGTGTGTCTCGGCGGAAAACAATCGCGCTATCAAATGCAGGTCTTGGATCCTCTATCCTAAAAACATCGTTACGATCCTCTGTGAGGACATAACGAGCCCCGCTCCTCGTCACAGGACACACAATCGCTTGTCCTCTTCCATTACACATACCGTGTCACCCATCAACGCATACTCACCAATGAGGCCTTTCCACCGAGCCGGGATATCCAGGGGCTTCGTTTGCTGGCTAACGCTGCCGCCACGAGTTTGCGGAAGAGCAACTGCAAGAGGGTTGCTCAGCGCTTGACTGAAGAGACTGAGAACGAAGCAGAGGAGCAGCGCTTGCGCACGTAGGACGAGTCCTACACGAGTGAACGATGTTTTTCCTTGAGTCAGAATTTCAGGACCTCGCGCAGACGTTTGATCAGGAGTTGAATTTCTCGATCCCAGAACTGCCAGTTATGTGCTCCCGGCGTTTCGTGATACTCATAGGCTGCGCCGTATGTTCTAAGGAGATCTGTAAATGCCCGGTGTGCCGGGAGAAAACCGCGAAAACCGTCCTGTATTCCTGTCACCAGATAGAGGTATGGAAGAGAATCCTTGTGGATTTGCCGGTAGAGGAAGAAGACGTCGTGAGCATTTCGAAAACCATTCTGCCGCTCACCAAACGCTCTCTTTAAACTCGGAGAGAGCTGTCGTTCGGCAGGGCGTGACGTGTCATTGATCGTCCGCGGAATGGTGATCGCTCCGCTCAACGACCCTGCAAATCGGAATTGGGACGCGTGCTTGAAAGCCAGCATCATCGCGCCATAACCGCCCATTGAGAGACCGGCTATTGCCTGTCGCGTCGTGTCAACCGAATAGAGCCGCTGCATATACTGCGGCACGTCTTTGACCACGTAATCTTCAAACCGGTCCTGGGGCTCGGTTGCTGAATTCACATACCACGAATTCTCGGCATCGGGCATCGCGACGATCAGCGGAATGTCCTTCACGTATTCCGCGAGCTTTGTTTTGCTCGGCCAGTCGGTGTAACCCCCGCTGTACCCGTGCAGCAAGTATAGGATAGGATAGCGAAGCTTGGGATTGTAGTTTGATGGAAGGAAAACCGAAACTTTTTTTGTCCTCCCAAGACTGGGCATATAGAAGCTATCGACATGAGCCGCGGACTGTGCGAGCAGAGCCTGTGGCGAGAAACATCCAACCCATGTTAGGAGACAGATCCGGACGAATGTACGTTTCTTCATTTTTCCCTTAGTCTTTCGCTCTTATTTTTTCATTTTCCCTTTTTACTTCATTACAACATCCCATTACGTTTTCGCAAAAACCATTCGACGGCAAACAGCACTATGATAATTGCCAGCATCCAGCCCCTGTTCCACAATTCAATTTCGCTTGAGCGAACGACCTCGCGCGGCCGGAAGCCGGGGAGCGAAGCAACATCTTGTGGAAGTGTAGCAATTGCTCCTGCGTCGTAGTATCGTCCCCCTGACCGATCGGCAATTTGCTGCAAGAGCAACCTGTTCATGCGCGTTTCTTGAAACTCCACATTGACTCCACCGATGGAAAACGACCCTCGCTCCTCCGCAATCTGCTCACCACCCGCCAGAACGCGGGCAGCAAACGAATAGTCACCTTCCGGAAGAACGCCAAAGGCCCCTTCAAAGCGGCCATTACCAATCGGCAAGAGGTTCAACTGGTCAGATTTATCGCCTTGCTTGACAACAACAGAGACTTCGGCTTCATCGAGAGGATTGAAGTTTTTGTCATACACCTGAGCTGTGAACTCGATTGGATCTTGACCAGCGAAGGTCTCCTT
>JBBTCR010000127.1:0-3215 GCA_038043105.1 Bacteroidota bacterium | reverse complement strand
GGATTCCGCTGTGTAAGCGGGATTCTGAACAGCGGAACAAGTCCTGGGTTTTCGTCCGCGCTTCTAGATTGTGAATGGAGGAAGGAGATATGAAGACCCAAGAACTCATCATTGAAGGAATGAGCTGCGGGCATTGCGTTATGAGCGTCAGGAAAGAGCTCAGCAAGGTGTCAGGGCTCACTGTTGAAAATATTGAGATCGGAAGAGCGCTGGTACAGTACGACGAGGCCAAGGTAACAAAGGGCCAGTTGGCAAAGGTCATTGAAGAGGCCGGATACAGACTTGTTTCCGCGTAACCGACCGCTTCACTTTTCAAATAGTCGGAGAACTGGGATGGAGACCAAAACGATCCAAACGATGACCCTTCCTGTTGAAGGGATGACCTGTGCGAGTTGTGTGGCGCGCGTTGAGAAGGCGCTTAAGAGAGTCGCGGGCGTTGGTACTGCCAACGTGAATCTGGCGACGGAAAACGTTTCGCTGTCGTTCGATTCGAGCAAAACGAATCTTCAACAGCTAGCTGCAGTTGTTGAAGAAACAGGCTACAAACTTCTGGTGCCGGACGCATCGGCGAAACCTACCGAAGGTTCTAAACCCTCGGAAGGTTTCCAGGAGCAGGCCTACCGGAAGTTGAAATCAGACTTCGTCTTCAGCGTTGTTCTCGCCGTGCCGGTGATGGCCCTCAGCATGATCGGTATGACTCACTGGTTTATGCAGTGGTCCCCCCTGTCGATGGACGAGGTGAACAGACTTCTGTTTCTGGCAACAACGCTGATCATGTTCATCTCGGGGAAACGTTTTTTCACCATCGCGTGGAAACTTGCCCGACACACTTCGGCTGACATGAATACCCTCGTTGCCGTTGGCACGGGTACAGCCTATGTTTACAGTACTCTCGTCGTTCTGTTTCCGGAGTGGCTTGGAAATCCAGACGCGGCAAATCACATCTATTTTGACACGGCAGCGACGATCATCGCGCTGATCTTGATGGGCAGGGTGCTGGAAGCGAAGGCGAAGATGCGAACAACCGACGCGATCAAGAAACTGCTCGCACTTCAGCCGAAAACCGCACGTGTTCTCCGAAACGGCATTGAGATCGACGTTCCTGTGAGCGACGTTGTGAAGGATGACATTGTGATCGTCCGCCCTGGCGAAAAAATACCCGTGGATGGCGTGATCACCAGTGGCTTCACCTCGATTGACGAATCAATGGTCACAGGGGAGAGCATGCCGGTTGAAAAAACCATTGGCAATAAGGTTGTCGGTGGGACAATCAATAAGAATGGAAGCATTGAATTCCACGCGACCGCCGTCGGCAAGGAAACTGTCATCGCACAGATCATCAAGCTGGTCGAGCAGGCTCAGGGATCGAAGGCCCCTGTCCAGGCGCTGGCGGATAAGATTGCGTCGGTCTTTGTTCCTACCGTTATCACTCTTGCAGTCATTACTTTTGTCCTGTGGTACTTCGTCGGTGGGCTCCCTTTCACATCCGCGATGATCAACTTTATCGCGGTGCTTATCATCGCCTGCCCGTGCGCACTGGGTCTGGCAACGCCAACGGCAATCATGGTTCGAACCGGTCTCGGCGCTTCGAAGGGTATTCTCATCAAAAATGCTGAGAGCCTGGAGCGGGCGCACAAGATTCAGACTGTGGTGCTCGACAAGACCGGAACTGTCACAGAAGGAAAACCCTCCGTCACTGATATCGTTCCGTTCAACGGCCACGATGAGCAAAAGATTCTGCAAAGAACGGCTTCAATCGAAAAGAAATCAGAGCACGCGCTCGGGTTTGCTATCGTCGAGGATGCGGCTCGAAGGAATCTCCATCTTAGCCAAATAGAGTCGTTTCAATCGCATACCGGACTGGGTGTTACGGCGGTGGTGGACGGCGACGCTGTCGCAGTCGGCAACGTTGCGATGATGAAGGAATACGGTGTTGGAACATTCGAGGCGGAGTCGGTGGCTTCGCGGCTCTCGACCGAAGGGAAGACGCCCGTTTTTGTCGCTATCAATGGAAAACTCTCCGGCATCATCGCCGTCGCGGATGCCATCAAACCGACTTCGAAGCAAGCGATTGCGCAGCTAAAGCAGATGGGTATGGAAGTGGTGATGATTACCGGCGACAACCGACGCACAGCGGAAGCAATTGCAGAACAAGCTGGCGTTGGCCGCGTCGTTGCCGAAGTAATGCCGCAGGATAAAGCAGCACACGTCAAGGCACTTCAAGCCGAAGGAAAAGTCGTTGCCATGGTTGGCGACGGAATCAATGACGCGCCCGCGCTCGCTCAAGCAGATGTCGGCATTGCGATGGGAACGGGAACCGACGTCGCAATCGAAACAGCCGACATCACGCTTATGAAAGGCGACTTGCTTGGGGTCGTTAGAGCGATCAAGCTCTCGAAACGAACTATCTTTGCCATCAAACAGAACCTGTTCTGGGCCTTCATTTACAACGTCATCGGGATCCCCGTTGCCGCTCTCGGCTTGCTGAATCCAATGGTCGCAGCTGCGGCGATGGCCATGAGCTCGGTGAGCGTTGTGTCGAATTCGCTGCGGCTTCGCAGACAGCGATTCTGATCGTACCGGGCAATCCACCTCTCCGACCCGGCTCTCCTCCGCGCTGTTGCGACTTTTCAGAGTACCCCTTTCCCCGGGCTTACACCTTCATTTGAAGGTAAGCCTGTTCAGTACGGATGTTGTAATGTTTGAGTCTTGCGACGGTCCGGACATTTTCGAGGAGCGCTGATTTTGCCATTGCTTGCTATTGCTTCTATAGTCTCGTTGCCATATATTTTGCAGTCAAAGTCCCCCTCTATCCCATAGAAACGAAAACAGGTAACACGGATAGGGATATGCCGCCACGATCCGTGTTGCAACACGGACGGCGGCGGCATAATAACTATGTTATGAGGCGCTTGGTTGAGGTCATTTGCATCCACAGGCTTGATCCGAATCCGCCTTTATGATTCTCTCTAGCTGCCGGGAGGAAACCCATGATTACTAAACTGTTTCTGAGAAATTTCAGAGGCGTGGAACAACAAGAGCTAAATCTCGGGAAGATCAATATCCTTACTGGCGCCAACAATAGTGGTAAATCATCTATCATCTACGCCCTGCTGGCTCTCAAAAACATTATACTCAACTCGAACCAAAGCCTCGACAGTTTCTTGAATCTTGGCTTCCTAAATCTAGGTGGTTTTACCCAGACTGTATACTTT
>JBBTCR010000126.1:0-4961 GCA_038043105.1 Bacteroidota bacterium | reverse complement strand
TGAGAAGGACCGCCATGAGGTACCAGGCGTAGACGAACCCGAACATCGCCATCGCGGAGGAGGTCTGCGGCGTCAGGAAGATCTCGAAGCTCCGCTCGGGGTGGCCAAGGTGCGACAGCAGCGGCAGCGGCGCGACAAGGAGGTACGACAGGGCCGTCAGGAGCGACAGCCGGTAGAGCGGCTGGATCTCCTTGACGTTGAACACCTTCACGAGGGACGCCAGGATGAACGCCCCCGCCACGATGCCGGTGAGGTAGGGGTAGACCACGATCAGCAGGCCCCAGTGAACCTCGATCTCGTTCGGATAGATGAACCCCGCGACCTGGGGCAGGAGCTCGTACAGGGTCTTGAACATTTCGTTGGTCATCGCACTTCTCCGTCCAGGCCTGCGTAGTAGACTTTCGGCTCCGTGTTCAACCCCGGCTTGAGCACGTGGATCTTGTTCATCCGCCGGAACCGCGCCAGGGGGCTCGCCCCGCTGTTTAAGTCCCCGAAGATGCGGGCCTGTGTGGGGCACACCTCGACGCACGCCGGAAGCAGGTCCTGCGAGACCCGGTGGTAGCAGAAGGTGCACTTGTCCGCGGTGTGGGTTTGGGGATGGAGGTACCGGGCGCCGTAGGGGCACGCCTGGATGCAGTACCGGCACCCGATGCACGTCTTGCCGTTGACGAGGACGACGCCGTCATCGGTCTGGAACGTCGCGCCGACGGGGCAGACCTGGACGCAGGGCGGATCCGCGCACTGGTTGCACAGCTTCGGGACGAAGAAGCTTCGCAGGATCGCCCGGTCCGCGGACGTATCGGGCGCCGCCTCCACGTTCGGCTCGATGGCCTTTACGACCGCCTCGCCGTCTTTCCGGATGATGTAGCGCTCGACCCAGGTCCGGAAGAAGAACGGCTCGCGGGGCACGTTATTCTCTGTCTTGCACGCCTCCATGCAGCGCGCGCAGCCGATGCACTTGTCCACGGAGACGCCGAACCCGTACCATTTCCCCTTTCGCGGAGCCTCCTTCGCCAGCGCGCTCGAGGGCAGGACCTTGAGAATCCCGCCGATCGCACCCCCGGAGAGGAGAAGGGAGAAGAGGTCCCTCAGGAACTTCCGTCTGCTGCTCATTATTCGACCTCCGGCGAATGCGGATAATGACATTGCCAGCACACGTACTTTTCCCCGTGATTGGCCAGGTCGATCTTCGGGGCGTTCTTGGCCAGCTTGTCCCTCGCGTCCTTGGCATGACACTTCCCGCAGAACTCCCGGTTCTGCGGTTTCGTGGGCTTGACGCTCCGGGGCGAGATCTTGTGCTGCTGCGGCGCCTGGTGGCACACCGTGCACTCGAGCTGGACGTGGTGGGAAACCGCCTTCGTCCGGGCGATCTCCCCGTGGCACGCCGAGCACTCCTTCGGGGTGGTCGGAGGCTTCGGATCGTGCGGGTTGTGGCAGCTCGCGCACGGTTTGAGGGGGTTGTGGGCGGCCGGGTTGATCTGGGGGAAACCCCTGGGGCGCGACGGGTTGTAGGCGTGGCACAACGGGCAGAACGCACGTTCCTTCGGGATGACCGGCTTGACCTTGTCGGGGTCCTGGGTGTGCGCGTAGGCGGGGCCGTGGCACGTCTCGCAGGAGAGGTCCCTGTGATAGCCCGTCTTCTTCTTCTCGTAGATCTTGTCGTGGCACTCCGCGCAGGCATGGAACCCGGCGTATTTCACAGGCTTGGCCTGCTCCGTCTTGATCGCGTCCGCCCACTGGATCTTCACGTCCTTCATGGGCTTCGGGATCAACACGACCACGACGAACGCCCCCAGGAGGATCAATCCCGCGAAGACGACAAGAAGTCTCGCCAGGGCGTCCGGCATTTTCTCCAGGATTTTTTTCATTGCGCGTTCTGCCTCCTTGCGCCTGTGAAAGAAAAAAGCGGAGGTGACGGGATTCGGCTAAGGTGTGGAAATCCCTCGAGTGACACCGGCCCTGCGCAATCCCTCTCCCAACCGCCCCCCCGCGGTTCTCGTGGGTCTAAGCCAAATGCAATCGCGTTCCCATTTCCTGGATCCGCGCTGGATGGATGAAACTTCCTTCCATAGGTGTGCGTTGGCCAGGAGATCGCCATTGCCGGCCCAAAATGGACTGAATATTACCCAGAATCCAGGAATGTGTCAATGAAAATGAGACTCTTTCAGGGAATGAGAACCGGTTTAAAACGCCGCGGTAATCAGTCCCCCAATTTGGGTTTGATCGCCCATGCCTGCTTCGGACCCCCAAACAGATTGCAAACTGCGGAAATGCGTCGCTTTTCCCATTTCATGCCCCCGGTCTGTGTTTTATCCGGTCTGTGTTTTATCCTTGACAGAATCCCGTTAACAATGTAAAACGCTGTAATAAAAATTACCCGTTGCGAAGGGAATCCTGGTCAAGTCGCGGCCCGGGAATTCCCTTGATTTTGGAGATGAAATGAAAAATTGGGCGATATTTACCATTCCCTCCCTATTGATACTGCTAAGCAATTGTTCCGACACTGGAAGTTATTCCCAGCCAATCTTATATAATCATAAAAAACATATAGAAGAGGCGGGATTAACTTGTTTTGACTGCCATTCGCTGGTCATGACTCATCAAAAAGCCTCCATTCCCAATATTGAATATTGTCAAAATTGCCATAAAGAACCAATGACGAATAGCAAGGAAGAAGAAAAGTTGGTCCGCTATATAAGTAATAAAGAACGGATCCCCTGGGTACAGGTACATCGATTGCCCGACCACGCCTATTTTTCCCATCGCCGTCATGTCACGTTAGGTAAAATTGCATGTCAGGAATGTCACGGGGACGTGTCCGAAATGACCCTTCCCTTTTCAAGACCAGCGGTTGTTCTTAAAATGAAGTTTTGTATTCAGTGCCATGAAAAAAAGCGGGTGAACACGGATTGCGCGACATGCCATCGCTGAGGCTCGGGAGAAGGTCATGAAAATCTCGCGTCGCGATTTTCTCCATTTGTTGGGAGTTACAGGGGCCCTTGCCGGCGGGATCTCCCAGGTGTGGGCCATCCCGGACAAGTGGAGGGACAAACTGAGGTCCGGCCGGCGCATCGAAACCTGGAAGGTATCCACATGCGGGCAATGTCCTGCCGGGTGCGGCATTCGCGTCCGGCTGATCGACGATATTCCGGTTCGGATTCAAGGGAACCCGATCGCTCCGGTAAACAGCGGGTTTATCTGCCCGATGGGAGAATCCGGTCTCGAACTTCTCTATCATCCCGACCGGATCCGCCAACCCATGCGGCGGAAGGGGAAAAAGGGTGAATCGGGTTGGGAACCGATTTCCTGGGATGAGGCCATGAAACAGATTTCCCAAATGCTCCGGACCCTGGTGAAGGAAAAACAGGCCGGTCGTTTCGGATTTTTACTGGGAGATCGAAACACGCTGCTCACGCAGTTTGCCGGGATATTTACCGCCCGTTTGGGTTCCTCCAACTTTTTCCCCTGGCGCACCCCGGGGATAAACGAACTTGGTTTCCGGCAGGCCTGCGGGGAATTCCCTCCTTTTTCTTTTGACCTGACTCGGACGGATTATCTCATCACGTTCGGCACGAATCTCCTGGAGGGGCCGCCGTCTCCCGTCTTCTTCAACCGCCTCTACGGAAAATTGAAGGAAAGCCGGCTGCGATCGGGCCTGAAGATGGTGCACGTGGACGCGCGCATGTCCCAGGCCGGCAAGAACGCGACGGAATGGGTTCAGATCCGGCCGGGGAGCATGGGGGCCCTTGCCCTCGGGATGGCGTATGTCATCCTACGAGACAAAAATTACGCCCAGGACTTCATCAACCTTCACACCCGCGACTTCCGGAAAGGGGATGGGGATTTCCTGGATCTGGTTACCCGTGATTACTCCCCGGAGAGGGTTTCCGAAGTTACCGGTGTGCCGGCGGAGACCATCATCCGGTTGGCCCGGGCATTCGGCTCGGCCAAATCGCCCCTGGCGCTCTCCGGCGGCACATCGGATGCCAGCGAAACGGCCCTTTTTACCCAGTGGGCGGTAACAAGCCTCAATGCCCTCACCGGAAGTTTTTCTGCAAAAGGGTTATGGCGCGAGCCGGTACAGCTCCCCTGGGGGCCGGTCTCCGTCTCCGCCTTCGGTCCCCGGTCGGCAACCTTTTCCCTCAAACCGCAGAATGCTCTTGATACCGATATGCCCGCCTCCTGGGTCGCGGAGCAGCTGCCAACCTTTTTTTCCTCCGGGAAAATCCCCGACCTGAAGATGTTGATGATCGCCCAGGTCAACCCGTCCTTCCAAGCAACGAATCAGAAGACGTGGAAGGATTGGCTTGGCCGAATTCCTCTTGTCGTTCAATTCGCCACGCTTCTCGACGATACATCTCCCCATGCGGATATCGTACTGCCCACGACCACTTATCTGGAGCAATGGGACCTGACACTGCCGGTCCCGAATCTCCCTTTCTCCCAGCTGGGACTTCAGCAGCCGGTGGTTCCCCTCTTGACAGGAGTTCGCCCGCTTGGGGACGTTCTCCTTCAACTTGGAAACGGGGCAAAGGTCAACCTTCTCTCGGAAAGCGACGTCAAGTCTTATGGAGACTATGTCCAGGCCAGGATGAAACGGATCTTTGCTTCGGGAAAAGGAACTCCCTATTTTGAAGTAGTTTCCCTCGATTTCCTGGAAGAGTTACGCAAGCGCGGCTGGCAGGTATATAGCTACCCTGCGTTTCCCGATTTCTGGCGATTACTTCAGGAAAAGGGCGGATGGTGGGATCCAGGGGAATATCCCGAGGTGGACTGGAAAAGGGGAAGGACGTTTGTCTTTCCCACCATTCCCCGGTTGGCGAAATTGCTGGAAGAGAGATCGGTTCTGAAATCCGGTGAGGAAACGGGAAAAAGCGACAAACCGCCTCACCTGCAGATGGAAGAAAACGTCAAAAAACCGGAAACCCCCGATTCCTTTATCCTGGCTCCCTTTACGACCC
>JBBTCR010000125.1:0-5971 GCA_038043105.1 Bacteroidota bacterium | reverse complement strand
AACTTCTCGCCAGCCAGTACAGTGCCGTAGCCCGTTGGCTCGTTTGCGGATAACGATCAAGAAATGAGCGGTATTCTCGAGCAGCAGCATCATACTGCTTCTGGCCAAAGAGCAAATCCCCCTTCCTCAGACTAAGCTGCTCGGCAATCGCGGACCCTGGATATTCTTGCACATACGAATCGATGATGGCGAGAGCTTCCTGAGGCTTTCCTTGAGCAGTCAGGCAGTACTGAATTCCCGTGATCGCATCGAAGAGATAACTGCTCTTTGGGTACCTTCGGATGACTTCACGGTAGGATTTCTCGGCCGCTGCATATTGTTGCAGATTGTAATATGCGTCGCCGATGCTGTAGTAAGCGCGCGGCGCAATTTCACTCTCCGGATAGTTGGCGATGACGAGCTGAAATTCCTTGATTGCGGCGAGGTACTCTTTCTTTTGGAATTGAATCCAACCTAGCGCATACTGCGCATCGTCCGCCAAGGGGGACTGAGGAAAAGCCTTGATCACTGCCGAGAATTGCTGTGAGGCTTGTTCGTGATCGGCTGAGCGGAAATAGGTCTGCGCCAGCTGGTAGTACGCATAGTCAGCTCCGTCGTTCTTCGGAAACAATCGAACGACCGTGCGATAGACGCCTGCTGCCTTCTTGTAGTCTTTCTGATGGAAGTAGCAATCACCGAGCCTCAGCCGAGCGTCAAATGAGGACTTACCGGCAGGATACGCGATCACGAGGCGTTCGAAAGCGTCGATCGCGTTCGGAAAATCGTTGAGCTTGTAGTACGACCATCCCACGCCATACATTCCCTCCTCTTTTCGCTCATGCTCCGGCGATTCGGCGACAGCCTTGTAATGTTTCAACGCTGCGCGAAAGTCCCCCGAGCGGTATTCCGATTCAGCGAGCCAGTAGGTGGCTTCTGCGCTTCGAGGATGCTTCGCGTAGGCTGAAACGAATTTCGAGAACTGTGCGGCTGCATCGTTGAAGCGATTGAGTTTGTACAAGCACCAACCGATCTGGTAACTTGACGTTACCTTCACTTCAAACGAGGCTTGTTGATGCGCGAGCGCCTTCTCAAACGCAGAGCGCGCCGCTTCGTAGTTCGATTCAGCCAGCAGGCACTCTCCCGCCATTTGATAGGCATCGGCAAACACATCGCTGGCTGGATACTCCCCAGTTACCCGCTCGAAGAATCCCCTTGCCTCAGACGGTTTCTTCTCCTCGAATAACAAAAGCCCGACATCATAGAGAGCGTTATCAGCGTACTCCCCTTTCGCTTCATCGGCATAAACCTTGATGAATGTTTTCATCGCCTCTTGGCGTTTTCCAGCGAGCTTCTCAGCTACCCCTTTTCGGTATAGGGCCGAGTGCGCCAGTGCGTCTCCACCTCCGGACAGTTTCGCAAACGTCTCTGCTGCCGCCGCATACTCCTTCTGCTTCAAAAGAGTCCAACCGAGAGCATACGTCACTTCTTTCGCAAGCTTATGATCTCGGTAACTTGCCAGGAAAATTTCATATTGTTTTCGAGCTTGATCGTATTGGTCCAAGTGATAGTACGATTCTCCGAGAAGGTAGTCAGCCTCTCCCCGCTGTTCCGGCGAGTCGATCGTCGGCTTGGCGGACTTGAGTTCCTCGATTGCCCGCGCATAATCCTTCACATAGTAGTAGCATTCTCCGATCCTGACCTTTGATGACGCCGCGAGAGTGCTCTGCGGGAATTCCTTGAGCAAGAGTCGATACCATTCAGCAGCTCTTGCATAATCGCCCTTTCTCTGGTGCGTCCACGCAACAGAATACAAAGCATAGTCTCGCAGCCGGTTGTTCGGGTAGTTCTCGTAAGAGAGCGTGTAGTATTTGACGGCGCTGTCGTACTCTTCATTCTTGACATGGGCCTCGCCAATCCAATAGGCGGCTTCTCCGGCGAGTTTACTCTCACCATATTTCTCCAAAATCGTCTTGTAAGCGGAGATCGCCTCTTGAGTCTTCTTTAGCTTCAGGTTGGTGTCTCCGAGACGGAAGTAAGCATTATCGGCAAGATTCGAAGATGGGTATTGCTGAAGAAAGGAGGAAAAGCCCACCACTGCAGCATCGAACTGCTCAAGTTGAAACAGGCATTCTGCCTTCAAGAAGAATGCATCAGGAAGCTTAATGCTCCGAGGATATTGCTGGATAAATCGCTCAAACTGTTCGCTCGCCAACTGGAAGAGGCCGTCCTTGTAAAGACCGTGGGCAAAAGCGTAGTCCTGCTCTTCCGCGATAGTTGGCAGAGGAGGCGGATTTTCTTGGGGGAGCGCCCGTTGCTCAACGCAAAACAGCGCGAGGACAATGACGAAAATCAGGCAGAGACCTCTCCCAAGTTCGCACCCCGGCTTAGGCATTATTGTACTAAACAACTAAGCCTCCAGGCTTAAAGCATAGTTTGAGACGATTCAGTTAACGGTCTAATTTAGCGTAATACGAGCTCTAAGTCAAGGTCTCTTGCCTCCGAACCAATCTCGTGCCGACGATGAGAATGTGCTCTTGTATCGAGCTCAGATCTAGGAGGCATCGGACATGAAGTAATCCAAGCGACCGAGAAAAAGCTCGATCACCCTTTAGACGTTAGCAAGTGGAAAAAGGTGGGTCCTATGCGAGTTGATTTGTAGAAGGGGTGTGAACTTTCCTGTCAGGCTTCGATTTCCCGTTGGTATTCCTGGAGGCTCTTGACATCCAGCTCATGATGTTTCTGCCCCTCTATTCCTTTGACGGCGGTCGCGGCGGCAGAGAGAGTTGTGATGAATGAGACTTTGTGTTCAATTGCCGCCCAGCCGATAGCGTATTCATCGTACCGAGATACCTCACCAAGAGGAGTATTAATGATCAGCTGGATCTGGCCATTCTTGATCAGGTCGATAACATTCGGCCTCCCCTCATTCACTTTGAAGACTGTGTCGCACTCGATGCTGTGCGATCGCAGAAACCCAGCGGTACCCTCCGTGGCGACGAAGGAGAAACCGAGCCCCGCGTAATCCTTCACGATGTTGAGCGTTATGTCGTTCTTATCGCTGTCATTGACACTGACAAAGACTCTGCCTTTTGTAGGCAGTGTATTTCCCGCCCCCATTTGTGCCTTTGCAATTGCTCCGCCGAATGCCGAGGAGATTCCCATCACTTCGCCCGTCGAACGCATTTCGGGTCCTAGAAAAACCGGAACGCGAGGAAATTTCGAGAACGGAAAAACAGCTTCTTTGACTGAGATGTGTTTGACCTTGCGAAAGTCAAAATCTTTTACTCCAAGATCCTCGAGCGTGCGACCGATCATCACTTTTGCGGCAATCTTCGCGAGAGGAAGTCCGACCGCTTTGCTGACGAACGGAACGGTCCGCGAGGCACGAGGGTTCACCTCCAGCACATACACAACCCCATCCTTCATCGCGTACTGCACATTAATCAGTCCGACGACTCTCAACGCTTTTGCAAGCCTCATCGTGTATGCTTTGATTTCCTCGAGGTTTTTTTCCGAGATCATGTACGGGGGGAGGACACAGGCGCTGTCGCCCGAATGTATCCCCGCCTCCTCAATGTGTTGCATCACTCCGCCGATGAGGACGTCTTTTCCATCCGCCACAGCATCGACGTCGAATTCGAACGCGTCCTCGAGGAACTTATCGATCAGTACTGGATGCTCGGGTGAAACGTCCACTGCCTTTTTCATGTACGTGCGAACGGATTCGCTCGTGTAGCAGATTTCCATCGCCCGACCGCCCAAGACATAGGAGGGCCGAATGAGCACAGGGTACCCGATCTGCTCTGCAACCAGGACAGCATTGTTGACGGAATAAGCGGTGCCGTACATCGGGTGAGGGATTTTTAACTTGCGCAAGAGAGCTCCGAACCGCTCGCGATCTTCAGCCAGATCGATCCCCTCTGGTGAGGTTCCAAGGATGCGGACGCCATGTTCCTCCAGAGCCTTCGCGATCTTCAACGGTGTCTGTCCGCCAAAGCTCACAATGATGCCGAGGGGCTGCTCGTGTTCATAGATATTGAGAACGTCTTCGAGGGTGAGAGGCTCGAAATACAGTTTGTCCGTCGTGTCGTAGTCCGTCGAGACAGTCTCCGGATTGCAGTTGATCATGATGGTCTCGACTCCTTCTTCGGCAAGCGCGTAGACGCCGTGCACGCAGCAGTAGTCGAATTCGATACCCTGTCCAATTCTGTTCGGCCCCCCGCCAAGGATTATGACCTTCTTCCTCTCGGTGCGGACGGATTCATTCTCTTGGTCGTACGTCGAGTAATGATACGGCGTGTGCGCTTCGAATTCCGCTGCGCACGTATCGACCGTTTTGAAAACCGGGGTGACCCCGAATTCCTTCCTGAGCTGGCGGATGGCCTTTTCCGTTGTCCCCCAAAGATAGGCAAGCTGCCGGTCCGAAAAGCCGTATTGCTTGGCCTTCAGAAGAATCTCTCTTGTGACCCGCTCAGGGGCACCCTTAGTTTTCGCGCTTGCCTTCATGCCCTCTCAACTTTTTGTACCGTCCAATTTGATCCGCAGTGAGAACTTGCTTCATGCGGAGGTGCGCCTGAAGTATGGATGAACTGGAGGTCGGCACGCAGGTTTCCGATCTGCCCGAGCTTGGATCGAAGCACCTTACCATTAATCGTCCCCGCTTCAAAGAGCTCGTTCAACTCCTCCTCTGCCTGGACGATTTGCTGTCCCTTTGCTGCGGCAGAAATTGCCACCATTTTCTGCAATGCTTCTGTCTTTTTCAGCTGATCCTGTGTCAAACCCAGCTCATCCTTCAGCTCAAGCACATGCTTCGGTCCGGGGTAGCCATTCTCCTCAGCGTAAGAAGCCAGTCCCATTCCGAGCCCTTTCAGCAATCCTTCGCGGTCCGAGGGGACCACCGTTTGGCCGAAAGTCTGCCCCGTCAGAGCCATTGCCAATGACAGCGCCGCAACGAAGGGCCTGAAGTTCCTTTGACACACTCGACCCCGTTGGTTCATCATGCCCTTCCCTCAGTGCTCATAGCGCTATGTGGCATTAAACGACAGCAGTTCCTCTTCAAAGTCGACTATTTGTTTGACGTTGTGAAGGAACCACGGATCAATTCTCGTGACGCGATATAGCTCATCAATAGTCGCACCGAGTTGAAACGCGTAGCGCAGGTAGAAAACATTGTCCGGCTTCGGCATTTTCATACGGTCGAGCACTTTCTTTTTCCATTCGTCCCGTTTGCCGGAAGGCAGCGTCCGAACATCGAGAACATCTTTCCCATCAGCGCCGAGCCCGAAGCGGTCTTGTTCGAGAGAGCGAAGGGCCTTCTGAAACGACTCCTTGAACGTCCGGCCGATGGCCATCGCTTCACCGACCGACTTCATCTGGACTCCAAGGGTATCATCAACGCCCTTGAATTTTTCGAAGTCCCAGCGCGGGATCTTCACCACGCAATAGTCGATGGTGGGCTCAAAGGAGGCGGGCGTTTCTTTCGTAATGTCGTTTGGAATCTCATCCAGTGTGTACCCAACCGCAAGTTTTGCCGCGATCTTTGCGATGGGGAATCCCGTTGCCTTCGACGCAAGGGCCGATGACCGTGACACACGAGGGTTCATCTCAATCACAATCATTTTGCCCGTGTCCGGATGGACCGCGAATTGAATATTCGATCCACCCGTCTCAACGCCGATCTCTCGAATGATCTTCTTCGCGGCATCACGCATAGTCTGATATTCTTTATCCGTCAGCGTTTGGGCAGGAGCAACCGTGATCGAGTCTCCCGTATGAACGCCCATCGGATCGAAATTCTCGATCGAACAAATGATAACAACGTTGTCCTTTAGATCGCGCATCACCTCAAGCTCGTATTCTTTCCATCCGATGACCGACTCTTCGATCAGGACCTGATGGATCGGGCTGCTCCCCAGTCCGTGCTCAACCTTTTCGCGGAACTCTTCGATGTTGTAGGCGGTGCCGCCACCGGTTCCCCCGAGTGTAAACGATG
>JBBTCR010000124.1:0-2619 GCA_038043105.1 Bacteroidota bacterium | reverse complement strand
ACGCACGGTAGCACTCAAGTTTCTCCCACCTGAATTGACCAGCGACCCGGAAGCAAAGGAACGTTTCATCCACGAAGCGCAGGCTGCGTCATCCCTCGATCACCCCAACATCTGCACGGTTTATGAAATCGGCGAGACCGATGAGGACCGATTGTTCATTGCTATGGCCTGCTACGAAGGCGAAACACTGAAATCGCGAATTGCCAAAGGACAATTGCGAATTGAGGAGGCGCTCAATGTCGCGATACAGGTCGCTCAAGGCCTGCAGAAGGCGCACGAGAAAGGGATTGTTCACCGCGACATCAAGCCGGCGAACGTTATGATCACCTCAGAGGGAGTGGCGAAGATCCTGGATTTCGGCCTGGCGAAACTTGCTGGAGTGTCAAAGCTGACGCGGGTGGGATCAACCGTTGGCACGGCGGCATACATGTCTCCGGAACAGGCGATGGGAGAGGATGTCGATTCTCGGACCGATATCTGGTCGCTCGGTGTTGTGATCTTTGAAATGCTAACCGGGGAGCTTCCATTCCGCGGTGAGCACGAATCTGCAATCATCTATTCAATCCTCAATGAGGAACCCAAAGCCATTGCAGCGCTTCGCAGTGACGTCCCGCCCGAGCTTGCCGCACTCGTCTCCCGTTGTCTTGAAAAGGATGCTGCGAAACGATGCAGCTCGATGCACGAGCTCATCGAGACGCTAGCCCCGATGACGGGTCAACGATTGCAGAAGGGCGCGATACGACTCGACGTCGTTACACGCTTCCTGAAGAAACCGATAGTGCTGGTTCCGCTTCTCCTTGTCGTCGTGGGGATTGTCGCGCTTATCTATTTGTTTATCTCCAGGCAGCAACGCGTGAACTGGGCGCGGGAGCAGGCAATTCCGGCAATCGAAAAACTTGCAGCTGAAGATAGTTTGAGCAAAGTTTTCACGCTCATCCGAGCGGTGCAAGAGATCATTCCGGATGATCCGACGTTGGTGAAATTCAAAGAATGGTATGCACGAACGGTATCAATCAAATCCGATCCCCCTGGCGCCCAAGTGTTCTGGCGGGACTATGCGGACTCATCAGAGCAATGGCAGGTTTTGGGCGAAACACCGCTCAGCAGCATCCTCTTCGCTCGCGGAAATTCTTTTCTGAAGCTCGAAAAGAAGGGATATGAACCATTTGAGGGCCCGGTCTCTGACTGGGAGATCAGCACGACCACGTTCAAACTCGCTCCGTTTGGTACCGTACCCGCGGGGATGATACGAATACCGGGCGGAGTGTATTCTCTCAATATCCCCGGTCTGGAATCCATCGATTCGGTAACCATCGCAGACTATTTCATCGATCGATACGAGGCGACGAACAAGCAGTTCAAAGAATTCGTTGATGCTGGCGTATATCAGAACTCAAAGTTCTGGAAATTTCCGATTGTCAGCCAGGGGCAAAAGCTGAGTTGGGAGCAGGCGATGGCGGAGTTTCGCGATGCCACTGGGAGAAACGGCCCAGCAACATGGGAGCTCGGGACCTACCCCGAAGGCGAGGCGGATCATCCGGTCGCGGGAATCAGTTGGTACGAGGCCGCAGCGTATGCAGAGTATGCCGGAAAAAGCCTACCAACCGTTTTTCACTGGAATGTCGTCGCTGGGACAGTATTCAGCTCCAGCATCGTGCCGCAAAGCAACTTGGGCGGCAAGGGGACGGCTTCGGTCGGGGCATACCGGGGCATCAGCCGGTTCGGTGCATTCGATATGGCCGGGAACGTGCGCGAGTGGTGCTGGAATGAATCTGGGGGGAAGAAGTTCGTCCTGGGCGGAGGATGGAATGATCTGGCATACATGTTCAATGATGCCTATACGCAGGACCCCTTCGACCGTTCTGCCACCAACGGCTTCCGGTGCATGAAGTATTTGGATTCGGAGTCGAACCGCCAGGCTCTTGAGCGCCGCATCGAGGTCTCGGTTCGTGACGTAATGAAAGAACGCCCCGTCTCTGATGCAACCTTTCGGTACTACCGGTTCCTCTTCGACTACGACAAAACCCCTATGCACGCTGACGTAGAGTCCACGGACAGTGCTGCGGCATACTGGGTTGTGCAGAAGGTGTCGTTCAAGGCCGCCTACGGCAACGAAAGAATGGGTGCATACCTGTTCCTTCCTCGTTCAGTCTCCGCACCGTATCAGGTTGTCATCTTCTTCCCGGGATCGGATGCGATCTACCACAGGCAGAGCAATCCATCGTTGATGCCGAAGGATTTCGACTTCATCCTGAAGAGTGGACGGGCCGTGCTCTTTCCCATCTATCAATCGACATTCGAGCGCGGAGATGACCTGAAATCGGACAATGTGGACATGACCAACAGCTACAAAGATCACGTCATCATGTGGGTTAAGGACGTTTCTCGCTCGATCGACTATCTCGAAACACGAAAGGACCTCGACTGCTCTAAACTTGCATTCTACGGGGTGAGCTGGGGTGGGGCGATGGGAGCGATTGTCCCTGCCATTGAGACCAGATTCCGGGCAGTCGTCTTGTTCGTCGCCGGACTCCCACCCAGCAGGTCCCTTCCGGAAGCTGATGCGCTCAATTACGTCACGCGTGTGAAAGCACCGGTGCTGATGCTCAACGGCAAGTA
>JBBTCR010000123.1:0-3056 GCA_038043105.1 Bacteroidota bacterium | reverse complement strand
GGCGAATTCAATTGGTCGTTGCAACACTGGCGTGATTTAGTTCGACACTAGTAGGTCTCTTAAACACTCGGCTGGATTTTTCCAGCCGAGTGTTTTTCTTGGCCGGCCGTTGAGTTGCAGGGCGACTCTTTCAAGGTCTTCAGGACCAAACACTGACAGGTCAGTTCCCTTGGGGAAATACTGTCTGAGGAGTCCGTTGGTGTTCTCGTTTGATCCGCGCTGCCAAGGACTTGCTGGATCACAGAAATAGACAGGCATGTCTGTGGCGATACTGAATTCTTTATGCCTTGCCATTTCAACGCCCTGATCCCAAGTCAACGACCCCCGCAAATGCTCAGGCAGGGTCTGCATCGTTGTGATTAGTGCATCGCGAACAGTTTCTGCCGTGTGATCACCGGGAAGGTGTGCAAGCATCACAAACCGTGTGCTGCGCTCCACCAACGTCGCAATAGCTGACCTGTTTTGCGTGCCAACAATCAGATCACCTTCCCAATGTCCTGGAACGGCCCTGTCTTCGATCTCGGCAGGACGTTCAGAAATCATCACCATCGGATCAACAAACCGAGGCTGTCTTTCCAACCCCGTGTTGTGGGGTTTGCGCCTGGTGCGACCGGTGCGAAGAGCCGCCTGGATCTCTTTCTTCAAACCACCACGAGCCTGCAAATACAAGGTTTGATAAATCGTCTCCGGTGACACTCGCATCTCCTGACTGCCGGGAAACTCTTCAACCAACTTGTTGGAAATCTGCTCCGGAGACCACTGATTATCTAATCCCTCTTGAACAAAAGCCTTCAACTTTGGTTGTGTCAAAAGCTTACGAGTTTTCGGTCTTGGCCTGCGTGTGACAGAAACCCGATGGGCTGTGTAGGGTTCATAAACGTCATCGACACTATTGCGTCGCAATTCCCGACTGACGCTCGAAGGCGCCCTGCCCAACGCCTTGGCCATGGAACGAATACTCACCCCCTGCGCATAGAAGGCGCGGATCTTCTCCCGCTCAGCAAGTGAGAGAAACCTCGGATCTAGAACCTGCTCCAATGCAGAAATGCGAACACCATCAACAAGTCGATCCCGAACAGCCACACTCTTGTTGTAGTCGATGACGCGACCATCAGGATAGATGCGTGAATGGATTTTCTTCACTATCCCTCTGTCCCAATCTTGGGCAGTACGAATATGAACACCCGCCTGCTTGGCCGCATCCGATCGGTAAACGCCCGCAGCACGCAAACTGAAATAGTGCTCACGGACACGGTTGTGGCGTTGACGACGCGGCGCGCCAACATCAACACCTGCAGCAACAAGCCACTGATAACTGGTGAGGAAAGGTAAATCTAACTCCCTAGCGGCAGCTCTAGCATTTCCTAAACGCTCAAAAGCGTCAAAAAATGCGGCCTTCTCAGCCTTGGAATAACGCCTTCGGGAACGTGTGGGTGGCGGGGTAAAAGACATGGTCGTTGCAACCTCCAAAAAGATGGAGTGTTGCAACGACCATTAGAACCCAAGTTTCCTGCGGGGGTTTATGTAATTCGTTTGAAGAACTAGTCCTTCTTCGCTGCGGGCTTCTTAGCAGCAGGCTTCTTCTCAGCAGCTTCTGCCTTGTCAGCCTTTGCAGGCTTCTCAGCCTTCTTCTCTTCGACTGGAGCAAATGCGCTCATGTCGACTGCCTTGCCCTTGGTGTCAACAACCTTGGCCTTGCCGAGGATGATGCTGACAGCCTTGTTGCGAGCAACTTCAGCAACCATGGAAGGAATCTGACCGTTATCGGTGAGAATCTTGGCGAACTCAGAAGGATCCATCTGGTACTGCATTGCACCCTGGATGATGTACTGAGTGAGCTCGTCCTGGCTCACCTGAACATCTTCAGCTTCAGCGATCGTGTCGAGCAAGATCTGAGTTGCGAACAGAGTCTGAGACTCTTCGATGACTTCTGCGCGGTGCTTGTCATCTTCGAGACGACCCTCACCCTCGAGGTGACGGTGTACCTCGTCATCGATGATGCCCTGAGGAACCTCAATCTTGGCAGCTTCAACGAGCTGAGCAACGAGCTTCTCGCGAGCTTCACGAGCCTGAACAGCAACCTTGCGCTGTTCTGCCTGAGCCTTGAGGCTCTCGGTCAGCTCTGCAATGGTGTCGAATTCAGACGCAATCTGAGCGAAGTCATCGTCAGCCTTGGGGAGCTCGCGCTCCTTGACAGCGGTAACGGTGACAGCAATCTGTGCCTTCTCACCTTCGTGGTCGCCACCGAGCAGGTTGGACTCGAAGGTGGTGGACTCACCAGCGGTGAGAGAGTCAATAGCTTCATCGATACCCTCGATGAGCTCGCCCGAGCCAACCTCGTAGGAGATGGACTGAGCAGTGTCAACCTCGGTGCCACCAATAGTTGCAACCAGGTCAAGCTGAGCGAAGTCACCCTTCTTTGCTGGGCGGTCAACGGTGACGAGGGTGCCGAAGCGGCTACGCAGCTCGTCGAGTTCCTTCTGAACGTCTTCCTTAGACACAGTTGCTGCTTCAACCTCAACGGTGAGACCGTCGAGCTTGGGAAGCTTCACCTCGGGACGAACGTCAACCTCGATGGTGACAACCAGGTCGCCAGAGAAATCCTTCTCGGCTGGCCAGGTGGTGATGTCTGCTTCGGGGCGACCCATGGGGCGCACCTTCTCATCGAGAACAGCCTGGCGGTAGAAACCTTCGAGACCCTCGTTCACAGCGTGCTCGAGCACAGCCATGCGACCAACGCGCTGGTCGATCAGTGCCGCAGGAGCCTTGCCCTTGCGGAATCCGGGAACGTTGAGAGATTCAGCAATGTGCTCGTAAGCGTGCTTGATTGCTGGCTTCAGCTCATCTGCGGTCACCGTGATGGTGAGTTTCGCGCGAGTGTTGCTGAGTTTTTCGACCTTGGTCTTCACGAAGGGGTACTCCTGCTTGATGGTGATGGATCTGGATGTGGTCGGGGCGACAGGATTCGAACCTGCGACCTCCTGCTCCCAAAGCAGGCGCTCTAGCCAAGCTGAGCTACGCCCCGGTCCTGCAGTCAAGTTATTCAAAGAAGACAA
>JBBTCR010000122.1:0-2137 GCA_038043105.1 Bacteroidota bacterium | reverse complement strand
GGTCTTCACAACGTTCAGGATGAGCTCCAGGTCTTTCGCGCGATCTTCACCGGAGAGGACATCATGGGCCCCGTTCTGATGCTCTTGTGAGCCTTGTATTATGTCACTGAATTTCATGAGCTCAGCTTCTCTTCAGATCGGCTAGTTCCGCTCTGACGCTTTTCTGCTCGTGCTCAGCACCAATGTTCCGGAAGAATCTTATCGACTTTTGAAACGCGTCTTTCGCCTTTGTCACCTCGTGCCGCTCTTTGTAGACAAGTCCGAGTTCGAAGTAGGATTCCGCCAGGTTCAAGGGGCTCTGGTATTCTTCATTTAAGCGCACGCTTGTCTGCAAATACGCCTCGGCGACATCAAGGTTCCCCATCTCCCGTTGAATGATACCTTTCACCTTATAGCTGTCAGCGATGCTGAGGTGATCGCTCACCTTGCGAAAGATGATCAATGCCTTGTCCGCAAACACGATGGAAAGGCGAAAGTCCCTCATCTTTGCGTAGGCTGACGCCTTCCCCAAATACGAGAGTCCCTGAAGGGGCTCATAATGGACCTGCGTGGCATACTTGAGGCTCAGATCAAATTGCCGAATGGCTGCTTCTGGATCGCCTTTCGACAAGAATGTCATACCCAGATTATGATGAAGTTCTGCCAATCGAGAAACTGCGCCTGTTTGTTCGAAATGCGTCAAGGCCCGTTGGTAGTGACCAAGTGCCTCATCCCACCTTCCAGAAATATTGGCCACGATCCCAAGATCCATATTCAGTGCAGCTGCAATGCCATCGTGGTTGGATTTGTCGTACATCGCTTGGGCGCGTTTAAGATGAGATACTGCTCGCCGTAGGTCGCCCTGCTCAATGAAGTAGATCCCCAAGTGATTATGAACTCGACCCAGGCCAAATTCATCTCTGGCTCTGTTGAAGAACTGCTTGCATCGCTTCAGATCCTCAAGTGCAGGTTGCCACTTCGCCTGACGCAGGCAGATTTCAGCCCGCTTGAGCAATGCTTGGCCGCCGATATCGGCGAGGTGCCTGCCGGATCCGACACCCGCAATAGCGTTGCCGCAGAATTCCTCGGCGAGAGAAAAATCTCCATCTTTTAAACAAAGGTCAGCAAGTTCGATAAGAAACTCGAGGCAATCGCGTTTCGGTAGCTGCTGTTTACAGGCTGTGACGATAGTGTCTAAATAGTCGGTTTGTAGATCCTGCTCTTCAAGTAAGCTGTCACCGCCTTCTGCATCTTTGCTCGCAACGAGAGCGGACTCCGAGGCGCGAATGACCTCGACCTCTGACCAAATCTTCTCAAGTACAGACTCACTGCAATATTTTTCGAGCAAGATCTTCACATGCTCGGTCAGGGTGCTATTCTGTTTAGGAGTCACAACCATACTCCTTCTCTGTCTTGTTTAGTAGTCGCATTTAGAATCCGAACGCATAACGAGAGAAGTGCTGAATATAGGCTTGGCATTGGAGGTTCCCAAATGAATCCACCGAGATGTTCGCCGGAATCTGCATGTATGTGTTGCCGTCAATGTAGTACAGTTTCACATCGGCCCCAGGAGAAAGACCTAAGCCCTTTGCCTCGAAATCTAGGACTGCCGGCTTACCTTGCTTGAATCGAAGACCTGAAGGGAAAAAGGCCACTGCCAGGTATTTGGGATCCAGATAGCCAAAGATTACCACATTGCGGCTAACACTTCCGGCGGGGACATTGAGCGTCGCAGTCACTGTAACCTTGCCGTGCCGAGCTGCGAGAGATAGTGTCCCCCCCGATTCAACGGTGACAAAGGCCAGGTCAATGTCGCCTTTGCTCAGATTATTGGTCTCGACCTTTGGGAGCATAATCAGGCGAGGAGTCTGCTCGATCGCGGGAGCCGATGTCTCTACGGGGTTATCCCGTTGTGAGCAACTCATAGCCGAGACCATCGCCAGGAGAAAGGCGAGAAAGCGAGTGAAGGCTACAATGTTCTTGTTTTTCATAAAGGCCCCCTTGAGGTAATAAGTGAGATATCTGACGGGTCCGCAATTGAGAGACAGGCACAAGCATCGTGCCAGACGAATCTGTCTCAATGACTCAAAATGAAATCCCTTACAGGAGAGATACTTGTGGGGTCTGGTGCACGAAGGATGTGAGCCCGGGCACAGTT
>JBBTCR010000121.1:0-10955 GCA_038043105.1 Bacteroidota bacterium | reverse complement strand
CCCAGTCCTGATTGAAGAAGTCAACCAGTTTTTGACCATCTATGAACAACATGGGGCGAACATCAGCTATTCAGTCGTCACGTCTGAAGAGGCCATCCGACGCTTCATCGACGACACCGTCAGATGCATATTCTCCGTGCGGACTCTCAAACCGGCAGAACGCCTGTTGGCAACGCGCACGCCGGACCTGGAGCTCACGGAGATTCCCGTTGCTTACGATGGCGTCGTTGTCGTCGTCCATCACAAGAACAGCATCGAACGAATCACCACCGCTGATCTGCGCAAGGTTTTGATAGGAAAGACCACCCGCTGGGAGCAGCTTTTAAAGGCAGGAGAGATGAAAGGACGAATTGAAGTGATCTTTCACGATTCCTCCGATGTCTCGTGGTACCTGGCTCAACGAATTCTGCAGCGTCAGCCAATGCGCAAGGATGTTCGTCGAGCAAACTCAAGCCTCCAGCTGCTGGAGGCGGTCGTGAACGAACCGATGTCCATTGCGTGTGTTGGCTTGAATTGGATCGATTCCGCCCGTGTGCCGGCGAAGATGCTCCAAATCGCCGAGACATCGCAGCCCGCGGATACTACGTTTCATATTGCCACCGAAGCCCTCGGCACATACTATGAGCCTCACCCTGCTCACATCTACCGCAAGTTTTACCCGCTGAGACGGACAATCTACATGTACACACGAGCACCCGTGGGCAGCTTCGCGGCGGGATTCAGCACGTTTGTTGCCAACAAAGATGGGCAGCGGATTTTCTTGCAGAAGAGACTCGTACCCGGAACGGCGCCAATTCGGCTCAAGGCTCCTCAGTAAGACCGCATCATATGGCCTAGAGGTATAAGAGGGCGAGAAGAAGGGACATCAGAGAACGAGAAATCCCGCTGAAAAGTCAGCGGGATTTCTGTTTAATGCTCCACAATATCAATATGTCAAAACTCGGGACCGAGAGAGAAGTAGTAGATCGGACTTGAAAATCCTGAACCGGTAAACCTCCACGCCACGTCAATCCGCAGCGGAAATCCGAAGAAAATGATTCGAGCTCCAAAGCCCGTTCCAATCAGCAGGTCCTTGGTGACCGTTTCTCCGTCTTTCGACTGGAAGGCCCGCCACGCTTTCGTATTCCGCCAGGCCGATCCCACGTCCACAAACGCCGCACCCAGGATGTTCTGAAACCCGATGGGCAACGCGCCGAGGATAAAATACCGCACCAAGGGGAAGCGCAGCTCGATATTCGCTATGCCGAACCGTGTCCCGTTCAGCGCGTTGTAGTTGTACCCTCGCACCGGCAATACGGGCGTCAGAAAGGCATAATCCTCTACGTTGACGATCGGAA
The DNA here is from genome assembly GCA_038043105.1 of Bacteroidota bacterium. Lineage (GTDB taxonomy): Bacteria > Bacteroidota > Ignavibacteria > UBA10030 > UBA10030 > VGWB01. The sequence goes on along the minus strand of JBBTCR010000121.1, from coordinate 9,618 downwards.
CATCCCCTCCCTGATCAAACTGGCGGTTGATCCATCCTTCGGTTCCCCCGATGAAGAAGCTCTGGCGATCCTTCCCGTTGCTGATGCCGCCGGCAAAGCGAAATACGAACACATAATCGCGCAAGATCTTATTGTAGTCCCGATAATCAAACGTGAGGGTTTGGAGATCGAGCGATTGGTCGTTGAACTTGGCGCTCCCATAGAACGCGAGGTTGAATCGGGACCCGTTGTTTGGAGCGAACCAGCCTCCCTGCCATAACGAATTGTCATTCACATAACTGAGCACGGGCAGAATGAACGACCGCCGCTGCGGAGGTTCTATCGGATTGTCGAGGTTGTCGCGAGACAGGTTCAGCCAGTTGACGGAAAGATCGAGCCTGTTGAATCGGTCAATCGGGTACGAGGCAACCGCGCCCAGCGCCCACGTGCGGAAGCGGTGAAGGAAGATATTCCCCCACTGGTCATTTAAATACAGGAATCGCGCGCTGTGGAATCCCTGGAAACCGTAATCGATTCGGCCCGGCAGATAGTAGTAAGACAATCCATAATCGCTGTTCTTCAGATCCAAAAGTAAGTTCGTCTGAAAGATGATCTGATGGTCACCCAACATGTCGCTGAACGCCATTATCGTCGTGCCTTCAATGCCGTAGAATGTGCTATACGCTGCGGTGCCGTACACGAGATCGGGCGTGAAGTTCAACTTGTACTTGCGGGCAACGTAGTTCCCCTCCGCGTCACGGTTATTCATAACATCGAAGCGGGCTGCAGGTCGCGGGGCCGACATGGTATCACGCATCGTTTCCTGCGTGAAGATGTAGTTCTTCAAATCCACCTTCGTGTTCGCCTGATAGCGCGATGCTTCCGAAGCAGTGTCTGCCATCACGACGACGTTGTTGCGCACGACCACTGTATCCGATGTCGAGGAAGCGGCTGTCACTTCCCGAGGCTTCTCCGCGCGCGGCAGCTCAAACTTCCTTTTGAAGTACTCCGTCGGTTCAAGCTCCGCCACGCTCAGTCTGCGTTCCAGGGGCGCCCGCATCAAGAAGATATCAAAACCCGCCTGATGCAACGACGCAAACACCAGCTTCGATCCATCTCTCGACATCGTAAGCTGATAGATACCGGAAAGGGAATTGGTGATCGGGCGATCAACTCCCGTCTGCAGATCTCGTTCGTAGACATTGTTGATCCCGTTGCGATCGGAAATATAAAGTAGTTTCTTCCCGTCGGGAGAAACGACTGGCGATGTTTCATCGCTGTTAGGGAAATCCGTGATGCGTCGCATCACGCGCGTACCCAGATCGATCGCATACAAGTCCAGTTGCTTGAAATCGATCTGATGCATCTTGAGGCCAGGCGGTATCTTTGCCGGCGATGTGAAGTCACGGCGATCCGAAGAGAAGTATATCGTTTTGCCATCCGGCGAGAATACAGGATCTGAATCCGAGAAGATATCATTCGTGACGTTCGTCAGCTGTTTTGATTCAAGGTCGTATACATAGATGTCCGACTGCGGCGCCTTGACACCGACAAAGGCGAGCTTCTTGCCGTCGGGAGACCAATCGACGGAAAAGATCCCATCAAGATCAAACTCGATTTTCTCCTCGTCACCAGAATTGACATCGATCAGCACGATCGCATCCCGTTCGCCTGCTTTGACAGCAAGGCCGATCCGCTTGCCGTCCGGTGACCATGTGATGCCCGGGGTGAGCAAATGCAGCTCCTCAAAATCCTTTGTTCGCTGTCCCTTGATAACCTTGTCTTGGATCTGGCCGTCGATCGCCGACATCACATAGACATCAAAATAATCATTGCGGTCAGAAATGAACGCAATCTTGTCCCCTTGCGGAGAAATTGACGGACTTGTGTTGTAGAAGCTGTTATCTTTGGTGTGGTCGGTAAGGCGGCGAGCAAAATCCGCTGGCTCCTCGCGTTTGGCGATATCCGGCCAAAAGAGAACCTTTTGCTCCTTCTGCCATCGTTCGGAGAGCTCCTTCACGGACAGCCCGATGGTGCTCTTGAAGCCTTGATCGACGCTGCGTACTCCCCGCATGCGGTTCAGGATTTCTCCAATTTTCTGCTCACCGTACTTGTTGGCGATGTAGTACCACACAGCTTGACCCCCGCGGTAGGCAAAATACCCGCCAAGGAAATCGATCGGCGGCAGGTAGTTCTGGATGGTAGCATCGCGGATGAACATATCGGAGTTCGTGTCCCAGCCGAGCGCGGCATATTCCGCAAGACCCTCGTTCATCCACAGAGGGAGCACGAAAGGTGTTCGACTCGCGATCAGCGACTGAACCGACCCACCATAGAACATGTCATTCAACACCGCGTGCACCAACTCGTGATGAATGACGTGGCGGAACAGCCGATAGTTACCCTCGAACGGCAGGACCACCCGGTTCTTGAAAAGCTCGGTTACTCCGCCTACGCCTTCTTCCAGGTATTCATTAACGACGTTCGTCTGCTGGAATTCATTGTGCGAGTTGTAGACAACAACCGGGATCCGATTGTTGATCTCGTACCGAAGCAGTTTGCGGATAGAGTTGTATGCATCCTCCGCTGCCTCAGCCGTGAACTCCGCGAGCTCGTAGCCGTCCTGGGAGAAGTAGATGTCGAAGTGATTGGTTTGGATATACTGCCACTCAAACCGCTTGTACTGCACCTTGTTCTTCCCAAACACGGAATTCTGACTCCACGCCATACTCGAGGCAACGAGCACCAGCGCGCTGACCACCAACAGTCGTTTCATAAGCGCCCCCTCATGAATTATCATAACCTACGCTCACGCTAAAATTGTAGACAAAAAGGGTAGAAAAAGCAACTTCCCCGTGATTACTCAACACCAGTATGTGGTCAAGGGTTTCCGCAATCTCACGATCGTTGTCGTTTGCCTTTCCTTGATGGGGAAGGGCTTTGCTCTACAACCGCGAAATCGATTTCTCGCTCTTCGGGATTGATACGAAGCACCGTTACCCGGACCTGGTCGCCAAGGCGGTATTGCTTGCCCGTTCTCTGACCGATCAACGCGTATTTCTTCTCATCATAGGTGTAGTAATCATCCTGAAGATCACGGACATGAATCATGCCCTCGACGAGCAAGTCAACAATCTCGATAAAAATTCCAAAGCGTACGACGCCGGAAACAATAGCATCGAATTCGTTCCCTAGATGGCGTTTCATGTACTCCACCTGCATCACTTTGATCGCGGCCCGCTCAGCTTCCATCGACACCCGCTCCATAGTGGATGATTGCTTGGCTACAAACGGCAGACGACGCGCAATTTCCTCACGCCGCTGCAGTGATGCGGACTCGGCATACTCCTTCAGCAGGCGATGCACAACGAGGTCAGGGTATCGGCGGATCGGCGAGGTGAAATGCGAATAGTAATCGAACGCAAGTCCATAATGACCAATGTTGTGTTCCGAATAGACGGCCTTCGCCATGGCACGGAGCGCGACCTCGTTGATCACGTTCTCGACCTCAGTCCCGCGCACCTGGTCGAGCAATTTCTGAAGGTCTGTCGAACGGACCCCTCCATCAACATGGAGCTTGTAGCCGAACTGCTCGACAAAGGCCGCTAGCTCGCGAATCCGATCGGGATCGGGCACATCGTGGATCCGGTAGAGGAAAGGCTTTCGGTGCTCCTCGCGTTTCGCAACCCCGATGTGCTTCGCGATGGTCTGGTTCGCAAAGAGCATGAATTCTTCCACCAAACGGTGGCTCCGGAGTCTGACTTTTTTGATGATCTCGGTCGGGTTCCCCTCTTCATCGAAGCGGAACTTCGCTTCCGATGTCTCGAAATCAATACTCCCTTCCTTCATCCGCTTCTTGGTCAGCGTTGCACTGAGATCCTGCATGCGGTGGAGCATTTCCACGATCGCCGTGCTCTCGCGTTGCGAAGCGTGTCCACCACCTTCCCCTCCCAGAAATGCCTCCACCTCCTCATAGGTGAACCGACGCTTGCTGCGGATGACCGTCTCTCGGATTTCGTACTCTTTGACGATTCCGCGCGGGCTAACTGTCATCAACACGGAATACGCAAGTCGGTCCTCGTTTGGCCGCAGGCTGCAGAGAATGTTCGAAAGCTTCTCCGGAAGCATCGGAATGACCATATCGGGGAGGTAGACGCTGGTTCCCCGCTTCAGCGCTTCCTTGTCGAGCTCGCTCCCATCCTTGACATAATACGATACATCGGCAATGTGAACGCCAAGCAGCAGATTACCGTCCGGTAGCTCCTGCAACGATACGGCGTCGTCGAAGTCTTTAGCGTCCTCCGGATCGATCGTGAGGCAGATCTCATCGCGAAGGTCAAGCCGACGACGGATCTCGGACTCGAGGACGGACTCTGGAAGTTGGTCAACCTCACGCATCACGGACGGCGGAAACTCGCGCGGAAGTCGAAATTCGCGAATCACGGATTGCATCTCTGCTGAGACTTCCCCCGCCCGGCCCAGCACTTCGACAATCCGTCCCTCCGGATTCAAGTGGCCCACGCCCCACGATTCAATCTGCACAACAACCTTATCACCGGGTTTTGCTTTGTTGAGATCTTCGTTCGCAACGAAAATGTCACGCGCGATCTTTCTCTCGTCCGGGATGACAATGTAGAAATGTCGACTCTGCTGCAGTGTTCCAACGACATCCATCCTGCCGCGCTCCACAATCCTGACGATCTCGCCTTCCCGCTTCGCGCCCTCTTCCCTCTTCTTCGACGACTGGGCAAACAGCGAGACCTCAACCTTGTCTCCGTGCACTGCCATGCCTCGATATCGAGGCGCGATAAAGATTTCTTCCTTCAACCCTTCAACGCGCACAAATCCAAATCCTTGCCGCGTCATCTGAAACATCCCTACAACCGTTTGCGGTATTTCATGATGACCAAAGCGCGCACCCTTGACACTCCGAATTCTGTTTTCTTCCTGGAGTTGCCGGATGGCCTCTTTGAAAACCCGGTATTCTTCGGTTGACCTCAGGCTCAGCCTGCGCCCCAATTCCTTCGCCCTGAAGAGCTGGTTGGGATACCGGGCAAGGAACGACAGGATTCTCTCGGCGATGCGTTCGATTTCACTCATCTTCATTTACATTCACTTATGAGATGCACACGCGGGCAGCACGGTTTGATGGCTCAAAAGGTAATTCGATAGAGAAGCCGCAGGCCTTTTGATTCTCGCCGCTGGTCGGAGCTTTCAACGCCTTCAACGCGGCGTTCGGCTTCCAGCACAAGATTTCGCCATTTCTCGGATCCGAGGATGGCGCTCATCGGAAGCTGGATGCTCACGTTGGTATTGTTGATGTCGTTGAGGACTCGTCCGCCCAGGCGAAACACAGCATCCCCCAACTCACCGGTGACACGCACGTCAGCCGATTCTTGGAAACTCCCCCCGTAGTACAGGACATCCACCGACCGAATGATTCCGAATTCTTTTCGAAGCAATTCCGTCAACGGGCCGGAAAGCACGGACGAAGTGAGGCCACCTAGCACGCTGGTACTCGCCAGGGAGAGCCGATCCTGCTGTGTCAGTTCGTCCCGGAACGAGCCGGTGATGAGGAAAGCTATCGCATCCGCCTCGGCGTCCCCTCGTGTTTCCTGAATGAGGTTTCCCAACTGATCATACCGCTCAAGCTCCGTCTTGACTTTCGGCTGCTCACGAGTTCCAGTGATATAGAGCTTGACGACAACCTTCTGTTCAAGCCCCCTCGTGTCGGCAGACGATGTTGAACCTGAAGACACTCTCGTGGGCGTCGAAGCGGTATCGCGCTTTCCCTGGTAGATCCCTTCGTACCGAGCGAGAACATCCAACTCAGGGTTAAAGAGATCGCCGGTGAATCCCAGCTTGCCTGAAGCATCGAGCTTTTTGATGTTGTTGTAATATGAGCCACTCCCGAGCTCAACCTCGCCGGTGAGTCTGACCCGGTCACCGTCTTTCGTGAATGCCGTTCGTCCTCGGAGAATTGCGAACAATTCTTCGTTGGTCAGGTTCGTGAAGATGAATCGCAGCTGTGTGACACCTTGAGTCTGAATGACGAGATCATAGACAATGTTGTCGAGAAACGACGTATCATCCTCCTGTTGAGGCAATGGAGAAGGATGATCCGAGGCACTCCGTGCACTGGTCTTGTCACTGGGAATAGTGTTACCTGCAATCGTCGGGCTCCATATGTTCTGTTGTTCACTCTTCCTCGTGCCGGCTTGGTTCTCCGCTGGCAGATCATTCACGAGCGTAACCGCTATTCTGTTGCTCGGAAGATCCTGAGCTTGCCGTGTCGGGGGTAAGGTGAGGTTTGCATACTTTACAAACAAGTTGCCTGAAACCAGCGAGCGAGATGGGGTTCCTCGCCACTGGATCCCCTCTGGACCCGACGCAGCAAAGAGATCCCCATACACAATTTGTCCGGGGCGCCGACCGGATTCCTTCATCACCAGCAACTGACCTTTTGGATTGAGATCGAAATCCTTGATCTCGATCCCCTCGAGAGTGAATCGGCCAGAGAGCGTCATTTTCCCGTCCGGACGATCTTGTGGAACGTTGCGAATGGTCAAGTCCTCCAGCCCAATCTGCCGCCCGCTCGGTACAAGTTTTCCATCGACGATGTACTGGATGCTCAACGGATCGAAGAGAAGCCGCGCATTCTGCAAAGTCAGGGAACCTTCGTAGGAAGGGGACTGGACGTTACCGCGCAGCTTCACATCACAGATCAATAAACCGCTCATATTGCTTAGCTGCGTGAGAAAGGGATCGAGAAACTCCAACCGGAAGCTCTTTGCCCGCACATCAAGGTTCATCTCCCCTTCAAGCTTCTCGTTCGGCAGTCCTTTCAAGGACAAATTATAGGGGACTGTTCCAGTGATCAGGAGATCTGGTTGAATGGTGAGATCGTCAGGGCGGCTGCGAAACTGCGTAAACACATTCAGCACGCGCTCAAAGTAAGAACACCGCACAAGGACTTGACCAAACACGGTCTCTTGATAGCGAACGCCCGTTGCATTGAGCTCAACGGAGAAATTTGGATGATCAAAACTCCCCCTGAATGTGCCAACCGCATTGACAATGCCGCCAAAGACGGCACGGGACCCTTCCGATGCGAGACCGCGATGCACCTTCGGGAGGTTGTTGAGAAGAAAATTCCTGATCCCCACCGTCAGATCCGAAATGCCCCCGGGGTTGAAGTATCCTGTCGCGCTCACTTCCTCTACTTCGTGCCTCATCCAGAGGTTTGCAATGTAGAAACCATCGCGTCCCACAACCACTCGCACAGGATCGATGTTGTCAAAAGTGTATGAGTTGAAATCGACCTTGAGCTGCGGCAAGTTCAGAGTGATATATCCGGTGTCGAAGCGCGATGTTCCCTGCACTTCAATCGTCACCAGTGAATCGAGGAGAGCCGAAAGCCGATACGCACCGGAATCCGCACGAACCCGCATATCGACGACGAGCTGGGAACCCTCCAGTGAACCGAGATCAAACCGTCGTGCCTGAAAATTGACCGACGCTGCAAGAGAGTTCGCCACCGCTGTCCGAGAGAGTCCCCTGATGTCATACGACAGGACAGCGTCATAACATCCAAAGTCGGCTTCGCCGTCAGCATACAATAGCCGGCTTACATCAGCTTGTCCAACGAATTCGATCCCCTCAGCGGCGGACGTTATGGATCCATTGAGTGTGAGACTGCCCGCGAGCTGTCTCCTCAGCATAACACCGATCGGCGATGCATCCTTAAGATCGAATGACAGCCGCGCTGCAACGTGCTCCGACGGACCTGCAACACTCGAGCGGAACTCTGTTGGAGCAGCATGACCTGATGAAAACGCGCGGAGAGAATCGAGTGAGGCAATACGATAGCGGATGGCCTCACTGAGAAGAGTTGCACCTTGCCCAAGAGTGGTGATCAGTGATGTGGGAGTGAATTGGCCAACTACATCGAGATCTGCCGCTTCAGACACAAATTGAAACGACTGCTGCTTCCGATCCATCGTATTCAAATGGACGTCAAACCCACCACGATCAAAACGAACCGTATCAAATGACGATCGGAAGAAGTTGACGTTGAGATCTCCCCGCATCGCTTGAAGATCGAGCCCCGTCCCTCGGGCGCGGAGATCAAAGGAAAGATCGCTCGCTTGCTCCTCGCGCCTTGTCAGTTCGGCAAGGTTGAGTGAATTCACTCGCCCCTCGAGCTCGTAGGACACTGAGTCCTTCGGCTGGAACCTGAGAGTACCTGCAGCGTCGAGACGAGTTGAGCTCACGCGCGCAGCCACCCGCGATCGAAGCGTGCGTTCAGCCAGATCAGCAACAACAACCGACCGGCCAACCGGGAGGCCGTAGAACTGCGATGAATCCACCTCAGCTCGAACGAGTGTCACAACATTGTCCAGCTTGGTTCCGCTTCCCTTGAAGGTGATCACGCCATTCAACTTGCTTGTATAGACGCTATCTCCAAGGAGAGGCGCCAAATCCAGCTTGGTCATCGTGATCTTCCCCTCGTACGAAAGATCTGAGGCGCGAGCATCAAGTTGTCCATCGACATCGATTGTTCCCGCCTTCGAGTTGGCAATCAAGCGAGCATTAAAAAGGGTCGGCGTTCCCTTGAACCAAAGATCGTACTCGACGGAGCCCCACGAAGCAAAGTGTGGCAGGCCAAGTCCGGGAAGATGTTCGGTAATGTCAAGCGGATCAATCTTGTTCTTGACGGAAGTGAGATCGAGCTCGAGGTCTCGCGGATGGTGGAGATTGGAGATTGTTCCGCTGGTGTGGAGGATGGACGACGGCGTGTGGACCGTTACGTTCTTGATGTTCAACGTCTTCAGTGTCCCCTCAGCATCAACCTCACACGCCGCGGCCTTATCCATGAAATGAATCGCGGAACCAATGAACTGTTTCAGTTCGGCAAAATCGATGCTCTGCGCGCGCAGATGCACAGAAAGTGGCGATTCTTTCAACGTGCCTGCACTATCGATTTTTGTGAGATCGATATCCCGAATCCTCGCATCGAGTCGAAGCCTAGACTTTGATGTTTCAAGTTCGAGATTCTGAATCGATGCCTCAGACGCCGCCAATGCAAACTCACCGGCCAAACGCGTAACCGAAAAATGAGGTCGCGCGGATTTGAAGGAGAGCGATCGAACGAGGGCTGTAGACGCTCTCGAACGAACTGTTAAACCGGCATTGAGATTTAGGGAGTCAAGCTCAATGTTGGCATAATTGAATTGATCCTTCTGGAGGGAGAAGGAGCTGTCCGAAGCGCGGCTCGCAAGCACCAGGGAGTCAACGAGGAAGAATGCTCCGTTTTTCACTTCCAGCTGTTTTACGTCAATGACCCACGCAGAGGGGGCGGTATCGGCTGGCGTCGGTTTGATCAGCCTGTTAATATTCCACGAGCCTGCGGAGGAGCGGGTAATCCGGCATGAAGGATTAACAAGTGTGACGCGCGAAAGTGAGAGGCGCTTTGCCAGAAGGCTCAGAGGATCATACCGGGCTTCAAGTCGTTCGACAAAGACAATTTCCTCTCCTGATTCGCGGATCGCAACGGTATCGATATGGAATCCCGTAAATAGGTTTCCCTTGAGTTGGCCAAGAGTCAACTCCCCCTCAAGACCTGTGGAGGCTGCCTCA
>JBBTCR010000120.1:0-1753 GCA_038043105.1 Bacteroidota bacterium | reverse complement strand
CTGACAGAAGTACTGAGAGCGGAAAAGCTCCGGCAAGCAAACAAGGTCAGCCCCTTCCTGCGCGGCCTCTTGGACTTTGCCCATCGCGCGCCTGAGGTTCTTCTCTGGGTCCTCACCAAATGCCATTTGAACCAGGCCAACAGTGAACTTCTTGGGCATGGGAGCGGGATGCAGTGATGGTTGAGAAAAATATGGTGACAAAAGTAGCTGAATATGGGGTGAGATGCAAGAAGTCAGAAGACAGTAGGCAGAATGCAGTAGACAGCAAGCAGACGAGAGAGAGGATTGAGCAGATGGCAGCATTGGATGGCAGTAAACGAAGAAGTAAGCGGATGTCCGGATGCAGGCAGCAGACACGGGAGTCTGCGGACTGCAGTCAGTCGATCGTTGCCTGAAATCGTCTTGACAAAGAGCGCATTTGTTACGATAATGATTCAAAAATTTTGAGGATGAACACCTCGAAGCGAATCTATCTAGTCTTCTTGTTCCTTGTGACGCTATGGTGCGCTGGGATTATGCTTGCCCCTCTCGTGAAGGCGTTCGGGCATGGTGCCAGCTCGATCCTGTATTCATTGTATTCACCCATCTGTCATCAAATTGACCAGCGATCGCTTCACCTTGCAGGTGAAAAGCTCGGCGTGTGTGCACGCTGTTCGTCCATCTACGGCAGTTTTCTCATCGCTCTTCTGATCTACCCTCTCATTCAACGACTTGGTTCTCCACTTCTTCCGAAACGGTGGTGGCTCTCCGTTGCTGTTGTCCCCATGCTCATCGACGTTACGCTCAACATAACGGGAATTTATCCGAGCACTATAGAGACACGGGCGGTGACGGGAATATTTTTTGGCGCAATCCTTCCGCTATATCTTGTGCCGCCGTTGTTGGAGGGATTCTCGCAATTGTGGCATCGACTAACACTACGAGGAGGTCTTTTCTATGCTCGAAAAGCCGAACAAACTTAGGGTGGCGTTGATCAGTGGCGGGGTGATTGGGGCGGTCTCCGGAATTCCCGGCATCAGCCTGATCAATTGCTGCTGTTGTGCGGGGGTGTGGCTCGGCGGACTGCTTGCGATGTATCTCTACAAGCAGCAATTCGCCGAAGGCATGCCGCCTCTGGAATCCTCCGACGCGCTGATTCTTGGCTTGATGTCAGGTGTGGTGGGTGCGTTCGTTTCTACGGTACTGAGCGTGTTGATTCTCGTTGTACTCGGACCGGTGGAAGCTGAATTCCTCCGGTCAATATTCGAAAAGGTTCTTGACCGACTTGCCGAGGAGGGAAATCTCCCGGGTGATATGCTTGACCAGTTAAAGGAACAGCTCGAACAATCGATCAAGGATTCTGCTCAGGTTTCAGGCATTTTGGGTGGCCTCTTTATAACGTTGATCGTGTATCCAATTTTTGCGATGCTTGGAGCACTGCTCGGTTATGCGTTCTTTCGTCCAAAGACTCCGCCACAAACGACACCGGCACAATAGAATGAGACGCGTGCGCTCGTTCGTGCTGTTGTGCACTCTGGCTGCGGTGGTACCGCTCGCGCCGCGAACTCAACCTGACATTGAGAGCGTGCGAAAGTTGTTGTCTGATCAAGTCAAGGCTTGGAATCGCGGAGACATTGAAGGTTTTATGAAGGGATACTGGAACTCTGACAGTACAGTCTTCGTGAGCGGCGGGAATCTCTCGCGCGGATACAATCAACTCCTTGCCCGATACAAACAGACGTACGACACCCGGGAGAAAATGGGGAGGCTGGAG
>JBBTCR010000119.1:0-4151 GCA_038043105.1 Bacteroidota bacterium | reverse complement strand
GTGCCGCCGCGGAAAAATTGATGCTCCTGTGAGTATCCGTGCGCTGAAACGGTTCGTGACGGAACAGTACGGAGTCGAGTCGCTGCGTCCAGACACGCAAAACAGCCTTTTTGAGGGATCTCCTGATGCCGGCAATAAATGGCCGTGGCATCTGCCGATGCAGGTGGCCGCTCGCAAAAACATCGTCAAGAACAAGAAAGTCGCTGTCATTGGATCGGGACCCGCAGGACTCTCGTGCGCTCACGATCTCGCGTTGATGGGGTATCAGGTAACGGTTTTCGAAGCTACCGGAATTGCCGGTGGTATGTTGCGGCACGGCATCCCAGAATACCGCCTCTCACGAACACTCATTGACAAAGAGATCGACAAGATCAAGTCGCTGGGTGCGGAGATCCGCTTCAACACGCCGCTGACGGAAAAGTTCGGGCTGAGCGAGCTCAAGAAGCAAGGGTTCAAGGCCGTATTCATATCGGTGGGCACGCAGAAAGGTCGGGACCTCAATATTGAAGGCTCCAACCTTGACGGCGTTGTCAAGGCCATTGACTATCTGCTCAATATCAACAACGGGTATCGTGTCAATCTAGGGAAGAAGGTCTTGGTGGTCGGTGGTGGCTTCGTCGCATTCGATGCCGCACGCATGGCGCTTCGTGGTGGACCTGAACCGCCGTCACCGTCGCTGCACGAAGCGGTCGATGCGGCCCGAACGGCGATGCGCGGTGGTGCGGAGGAGGTTCACATTGCCAGCCTCGAGTCCTTTGCGGAAATGCCCGTCCTGCGGACTGCTCAGGGACACGAAGAGTTTGAGGAAGCGAGGCGTGAGGGCGTCATATTCCATCCCCAGCGAGGGCCAAAACGATTCATCGGTGAGAAGGGCAAGCTCAAGGCGATCGAGTTTATCGGTGTAAAGCGGACGTACGATGAGAACGGGCGGTTCAGTCCCATATATGATGAAAGCGTGTCCGAGGACTTCAAAGTGGACTCGGTCATCATTGCTATCGGTCAACAAACGGATCTCTCGTTCATCACGCCTTCAGACGGAATAGAACTGACGCCGGGAAAACTCGTCAAAGTGAATCCTGAAACGCTCGCGACGACGGCGAAAGGTGTCTTTGCCGGGGGCGATTCGGCATTCGGTCCCCGCAACATCATCGATGCTGTGGCAAATGGCAAGAGAGCTGCTCTGTCGATTGATGAGTACCTGCGGGGCGAAAAGCCCGAGACGCACTACGAGCTGTTGATTGACAAGATACCGACGCGTCGATACACGCGGCCTGAGGATTTCGAACAGCATCCACGGCAGGCGGCTCCGACGATAGATTTGAACAGAAGGACCGGCATTTCAGAAGTCGAGTCAGGCTACACCGAAGAGCAGGCTCGAACCCAGGCCGAACGCTGTCTTGCCTGCCACATCCAGACGATCTACGATGCGCAAAAGTGCGTGATGTGCAACCGTTGCGTGGATGTCTGTCCAGAGTACTGTCTGAAGCTTGTGCCGCTGGCTGATCTTCATCTCGACGAATCGACAAAAACCAAGCTGATGCAACAATACAACCTCGATCCGTTCTTGCCGGCGACAGCGATGATCAAGGACGAGGAGACGTGCATCCGGTGTGGATTGTGTGCGATTCGATGCCCGACCGATGCAATGACGATGGAAGTGTTTTACTACGAACAGCGCGAATTTCTGTAGAGGTGTGCTACGGCGGACGCCATCGGCGGTTCGTTGACACATCGTAACTCTATCTTTCATAACATTTCCGTACAGGCGCTATGAAGCTCTCCAACAAGAAGACCGATCAGGCTCAACCCGCAGAGCCTTCGCGACACTCAGAAGGCCGGCGAGCGTTTCTGCAGAAACTTGGAGCAGGTGGCTCTCTTGCCGCAATTGTAGGTAATACGTACCAGTCGATTCGTTCACTCCTGCCAAACGTTCTTTATGAATCTCCTCGTAAGTTCAAGATCGGGCTACCAAACCAGCTTGCGGATGGCATGACGTTTCTGGAGGATCAGAGGCTGTATGTCTTCAAAGAGGGGAAATCATACTACGCAATTTCAGGAGCATGCACGCACCTCGGCTGCACGGTGAAGTACACGAAGCTTAACCAGCCGAAGCAGGTCGAAGTGGACGGCGAGAAGAAGAACATCAACTTCGAGTTTCACTGCCCGTGCCACGGCTCGAAGTTCTACGCAGATGGGACAAACTACGCAGGTCCCGCGCCGAGCCCCCTGCACTGGTTCAAGCTCGAAGTATCGCCCGATGACGGGCAGCTCATTGTGAATATGGGCGAAGAAGTCGAACAGAATTTCCGACTGACAGTTTGATATTCATTTCATCCTTTGGTTGTTCAATGGGAGTCCCCAATGGAAATCGGACAAACAACAAAAGACCTCTATCGTAGACTCACGTGGTCCTGGAATCCGAAGAGTGAGAAGGAGGCGGGTGACGCGATCGTCAAGAACCTCTTGCTGCACTGGTTCCCGAATAAGATCACGAAAGGGAGTATTGCCTGGTGGTATTCTTTGTGGCTCGGCACTATCTCGTTTGTTCTGTTTGTGATCTTGGTGGTGACAGGCGTGATCCTGATGTTTCTGTATGTTCCCTCCGTCGAGCGCGCCTATGGATCAGTCAAAGACATCGAGTATGTTGTTTCTTTCGGATGGCTGCTGAGAGCGATGCATAGAATTGCAGCGCATTTGATGGTTGCCGTTGTGTTTCTCCATATGGTACGCGTGTTCCTCACGGGCGCATACAAGAACGGAAGTGCCGTTGGCTCAAATCGACCGCTTAACTGGATCATCGGTCTCATGTTACTGATAATGACGTTGCTGCTTTCATTCACAGGTTATTTGCTACCGTGGGATCAATTAGCGTATTGGGCCATTACGGTCGGCACGAATATCGCCAGCTCGGCTCCTCTTGTCGGCGAAGAGATCCGCTACTTCCTTCTGGGCGGGAACACCATCGACCAATCAGCTTTGATCCGATTCTACGTTCTTCATGTGTTCTTCCTTCCTCTGATCGTGCTGCTGCTGTTCTCATGGCATATGTGGCGAATACGCAAGGACGGCGGGCTTGCGGTGGCTGATCACGAAGCACTCGCTCAAACTCCGGATAAAATCGCTCCCGTCAAATCCAAGACCTATTCCCTGCTAGGTATTACCAACGGCACAACGGTGCACGTTCAAACCACGATGGTAGATGAGGAAAGGAACTCACTCTCATCGATACCCAATCTGTCCAGACGCATCTGGCTTGTAGCGTTGGCTACATTTCTGGTAATTCTAGTCCTCTCATTTCTCTTTCCAGCGCCGCTTGAAGCGCCAGCCAATCCCTCTGTCACACCAAATCCTGCCAAAGCACCCTGGTATTTCTTGTGGCTGCAGGAAGTGGTCACCGACACAACGATCAAGCTGGGTTCTTTCACTATCAACGGAGCCTTCATCGGCGGAATCCTGCTGCCAGCCGTGCTCATTGCACTGGCGGTCTGGTGGCCCTATCGTGATCGATCGAGCATCAATGCGGTCGGCGTGTGGTTTGCGCGAGAACGGAAGACACAAAATCTCATCTTCATTGCTATTTGTCTGATGATTATTCTCCTGACAATTGTGGGAACATTCCTCCGAGGCCCTTATTGGAACTTCTACTGGCCGTGGGAATCGTGGCCGACGATGCCGGTGAGGTTCTGACAATTGCGGAATGCGGATCGTCAATTTCGAATTGAAAAGAAACTGAGAGTACAACGATGGATCACAAAACGGCAAAAGATAGACTCAGTGTAGTAAGGCACGACAAGCTTATCCTCGGCGTCACCGGAATTCTTTTTCTCGTGTTGACGGTCTTTGTCTTCTACGACTACTACACGCCTGAATGGAAGGAATACCAAGCGGAATTCCGAGATGTGGTGGCGGAGAAGTTCGGGGAGGAGCGCGCAGCGTCGGTCCCAGGCGGGCTGCAGCAAACATTTGTCAAGGAATTGCAGCTCACCGATCGGTGCGTCACATGCCATCAGGCAACGGAGTGGAAAGGGCTGGAGAACGCTCCAAATCCTTACAAGACGCATCCCAAGGACATCCTGGAGAAGCATCCGATCAACAAATTCGGTTGCACGTCATGTCACGGCGGACAAGGCTATTCAACTGAAATGCAGACT
>JBBTCR010000118.1:0-2787 GCA_038043105.1 Bacteroidota bacterium | reverse complement strand
TATAATGGACCCCGGAATTTGCACCATATGGTAAGGTGGTATTTTGGAGGTGCGAATGAGAGGACGGAAGAAACATAGCGCAGGGTTCAAGGCACAGGTGGCACTGGATGCGATCAGGGAGCAGAAGACGCTGAACGAACTGGCGAGCGAGTACAAGCTGCACCCGAACATGATCTCGAAATGGAAGAAGGAACTTCTTGCAAAAGCCAGCACAGCCTTCTTGCAGGGCGGCGGCAAGGAGGATCGGGCTCGGGAGGCGACTGAAGATGCCCTGTATCAGCAGATCGGCAAGTTGCAGGTGCAGCTGGAATGGCTCAAAAAAAAGACGAACATGGTATAGAGGAGAAAAGAGCCATGATAGAACCTGAGAACAAGGAAATCAGCATTCGGAAACAGTGCGAATTGGCAGGGCTCAATCGTCGGAGCTATTACAACGCCAGGAAGTCTGAGACCGATGAAAATCTGATGTATATGAAATTAATCGACCGTGAATATACGGATCGGCCATTTTACGGCAGCCGTCGAATGGTTCAGATGCTGAGAAATCACAAGTACGATGTCAATCGCAAGCGGGTTCAGCGGTTGATGCGGAAGATGGGGCTGGAGGCAATATATCCGAAGAGGCGATTAAGCTTCAGAGGGCCTGATGGCGAGGTTTTTCCGTATCTGCTGCGGGATGTTAAGATCGACCATCCGGATCAGGTCTGGGCGGCTGATATAACATATATACCCATGAAAAGCGGCTTCATGTATTTGGTGGCGATTATCGACTGGTACAGCCGGAAAGTCATTTCGTGGGAATTGTCCAACAGCCTTGCAACCGATTTCTGCGTCCGTGCCCTGGAAAAGGCATTGCAGCAGGGAACGCCTGAGATATTCAATACGGACCAAGGCTGTCAATTCGGCAGCCAGGAGTTTACAAAGTTGCTGAAGGCAAAAGGAATCAAGATCAGCATGGACGGTAAAGGCCGCTGTTACGACAACATATTCGTTGAGCGGTTCTGGCGGACGGTAAAATACGAGGAGGTTTATATAAAAGCCTACAATGATGGGCATGAGGCTTGGCAGGAGCTGGAGAAGTATTTCCGGTTCTACAACGTGGAACGTCCGCATCAATCTCATGATTACCGTACACCGGAAGAAATGTATCTCAAAGCCGCTTAGACGGCCAAAGGAGGGGTATTATGACAAGGCTCAAAACAAGATCGTGCCTTACAAGCGATCCTGGAGCCTCGATTCTCAACGATCACACAAAATATACCTGGTTACGAAATCAACAGCGGTGTTGTCAGACCAATTCAACGGCCCCTATGAACTGGTGCGGGAAGGAAAGCAAAGACAGGGGAAAACAACAGTAAAACGTTCCACCTTAACTTAGGCAAGAAATGGTGTAGACAATGGGGTCCACCTCAATGGAGGGTTCCGCTCGGACACCCCGCACCTTGGCGCGGGGAGCTTCACATTTCTTTCATTCCGAGAGGAATACGAATTGAACGAGCCGACGGCAGATAAATACGCGGTAATATTCGACATGGACGGCGTCCTGGTCGACAGCTACGAGCCGCATTATATTTCCTGGGTTGACACCTGCAGGACCCGCGGATTCCCGATAACGCGCGAGGTTTTTGCAGGCCTCTTCGGGCGTTCATTCCGCGCTTTTGCCGAAGCGCTCAGCACAAGGCCTCTCACAGAAATTGAGATTCAGGAATGGTATGACGAGAAAGAAGGCCGTTACCGTGAAATAATCGAGAGCGACTTTCCCGAGATTGACGGAGCGTCCGACCTGATAAAGACGCTGCATGACGCCGGATTCCTGGTCGGCGTGGCATCTTCGGGTCCGCGCGGCAATGTAGAGTGCCTGTTGAAACATCTCCCATTTGCCGAACACATCGGCGCCACCGTCTCGGCCGATGAAGTGACCCGCACCAAGCCGCACCCTGAGCCATTTCTCACATGCGCCGCAAAACTGGGAGTAATACCGGGAAATTGCGCGATCGTCGAAGACTCCGTCTACGGTCTGCAGGCCGGCCATGCCGCCGGAATGGCAACAATCGCCCTCGCCGGAACTTCCCCTGAAACAGAACTCGCCAAACAGGCGGACCTCGTTGTCCATTCTCTTCGGGAACTTGATGCCGACGTCATCCGCAAGCTCGCCTCCGCTCCTCGCCCCACCCTGACTGTATGAAGAAGCAGAACCGATCATCCGCAGATTTCGCAGATTACACAGATTTCCTGGAAAAATCAAAGCAGGACTTATCTTCTCTTGAATCGGCGTCATCTGCGTAATCGGCGGATAGCATGCCTAAATCCGCCATGGCTCGCGCATTGCGCGTGACCGCAGACGGTTCGCCTCGTCATCACCGACAAAAACTTCCTTAACGGGATCCCATTTCAATGACCGGCCCAGCCTGAAAGAAATCGCAACAAGGTGTCCCAGCGATGCAGACCTGTGACCAATCTCCTCATGCGAGCTTGGCTTACTCCTCGTTCGAACGCATTCAACCCAGTTTGCATGATGATTGTTTGCACCTATATTGACTTCACGGGTATATGCCTGAATTTCCCTGAAAATATCCTCCGGCCCGCCTTCGATCGGACCGCCCGCCGACATGGTCGTCACCCAGCCGCGTTCGCCGACAAAAACTCCTCCAAAATTCCCGTCCAACCTGGCGCTGTCGGGTACCGCCTTGTAAGTCTCTTTCACCTGTCCCAAATGATCAACGTGATGAACGAGCACTCCGTTGGCGTACCTGCAGGTCAAATGCGGGAATTCTCCGCTGGCCGGAT